>CAJCHO010000039.1 GCA_903970145.1 Mycobacteriaceae bacterium
GAAACGCTCGCCGTTGGCGTTCAAGAGATAGCCGCCCTCGCCGCGCACCCCTTCGGTGATCAAGACGCCGGCCCCTGCGACACCGGTTGGATGGAACTGCCAGAACTCCATGTCTTCCAGAGGAATTCCGGCCCGGGCGGCCATGCCGAGCCCGTCACCGGTGTTGATGAACGCATTGGTCGAGGCGGCCCAGATGCGCCCGGCACCGCCGGTGGCCAGGAGGGTCGTCTTGGCCTCCAAGATCATCACATCCCCGGTTTCCATCTCGAGCGCCACCACGCCGACGACGTCGCCTTCGGCATCGCGGATCAGATCGAGCGCCATCCATTCGACGAAGAACTGGGTCTTGGCGCGCACGTTGCGCTGGTAGAGCGTGTGCAAGAGCGCGTGTCCGGTGCGATCGGCTGCCGCACAGGCGCGCGCCACGGGCTTTTCTCCGAAATTGGCCGAGTGACCACCAAACGGGCGCTGATAGATCGTGCCATCGGCATTGCGGTCAAAGGGCATGCCGAAGTGCTCGAGTTCGTAGACCACGTGCGGCGCCTCGCGGCACATGAATTCGATCGCATCCTGGTCGCCCAGATAGTCCGAGCCCTTGACGGTGTCGAACATGTGCCAATACCAGCTGTCCTCGCTCATGTTCCCAAGCGACGCGCCGATCCCGCCCTGGGCGGCGACGGTATGCGAGCGGGTCGGAAACACCTTCGAGAGCACCGCCACGGCAAGCCCGGCCTCGGACAGCTGCAGCGCTGCGCGCATGCCCGAGCCGCCTGCACCCACGATGACGGCATCAAAACGCCGTTTCGCTATCGAACTCTTGGTCTGAGACATCGGCTAGACACTCCAGAGGGTTTGTACAGCGTAGCCTGCGCAGCCGATCAACCACAGGATCGTGAGCAGTTGCAGAACCAACTTCACGCCTGTCGCCTGAATGTAATCCATCCAGATGTCGCGCATGCCGACCCACACATGGTAGAACAGGGACAAGAGGGCGATGAAGGTTGCGACTTTCATCCAGGGCGCAGCGAACACGCCCGACCAGCCGCTGTAGGAGAAATCCTCTGCCAGAAGAAAGCTGACGAGAAGGATGACCGTGTAGGCTGCCATGACGAGGGCTGTGGCACGCTGCGCCATCCAGCCCGCGAGGCCATAGTGCGCACCGACGACGAGTCGACGGGCTCCGATGTTCGCTTTGCTATCCATCAGAATGCTCCGAAGAGCTTCAAGGCCACCAGGACAGCCAAGGGCAAGCTCACCGCGAAGACCGCGATGGCACTCTGGCGTCCCCGCTCCTTGCTCAAGCCCATGTGCGCATCCATGAACAGATGGCGGATGCCCGCGCAGAAATGGTGCAGGTAGGCCCAACTCAAGCCCACGAGAATGATCTTCACGTACCACGCATGCAAGAGCGACTGAAAGATGGCGTAGCTCAACTCCGAGGTCAGGCTTTGGTGAAACAGGTACAGCAAGAACGGCAGAAAAAGGAACAGTCCCGCCCCGCTGATCCGATGCAGAATCGAGATGAGCCCGGCCGCGGGAAGCCGGTAGCCGACGATCTGCGAGACATGGAGATTGCGGTAGATCGGTCGATCGTCCTTGGTCAGGTCAGACATGATGCTCCTTGATGTGACGCAGGGTCCAGGGGTCTCGTGTCCGGCTCGCCCTGGTGGGAGATAGAGGCCAGGAGGGGGCCTCCAAACCAACCGTATTTTCGCTCATTTTTGCGCGGCGCACCAAACCGCAGTGCGGCCAGGGCGGACTCGGCAGAAGGATGAAGCGGTTTGGAGCAGCCTTTGGCAGAGACAGTCTAACCGAGCTCGTTCTCATAGTAATGCCGGATGGTCACGTACAGGCCGCGCCGCACCTCGACGGGCCGATTGCCATAGGTCAGGGAAATCCGCTCGACCGAAAGCAAGGGCGCGCCGGGCGGAACCTCGAGGAGCGCCGCGGTCGGCTCATCGGCCGCGACGGCGCGCAATTTCTCGGTGGCCTGGATCATGCGCACGCCAAATTCGGATTCGAAGAGACCATACATCGGCCCTTTGTACTCGGCCAGACGTTCGGCGGTCAGGCCCTTGAAGAGGGCGCCGTGCAGCCAGATCTCGTCAAGGATCGTGGGCCTCTCGTCGATCAATAACAGCCGGCGGACGACGACCACCGCATCGCCTGCCCTCAGTTCGAGCTGCCGTGCGATACCGCTTGGTGCGCGCACGCGCTTGCAGTCGAGAAAGCGGCTTTCGGGCAACACCGGCGCACCCGATTCAGAGACGAGGCGCAAGAAGCGAAATTGGGCGCGCGCCTCATGATGGGTCGCAACGAAGGTGCCGCGTCCCTGGCGGCGCACCAGGAGATTTTCGGCGGCGAGCGCATCGATGGCCTTACGCACCGTCCCCTGGCTCACCTTGTAGCGGGCGGCGAGCTCGAACTCGCTCGGGATGAGTTCGCCTGGCTTCCATTCCCCATCCTGCAGGCATTGGGTCAAAAGGCGCTTGATCTGCTGATACAGGGGGCTAAACGTGGCCCCCGGGCCCGGCCCAGGCGGGGTTGGAGGCCCGGCGTTGGAGGTCGCGCTCGGGGGAGTTGCCATGGAGCGCATTTCACCACAAAAGGGTGCCTTGCGTCCAGAAAACATGCTTCTTACTCTTCTATAAGATATAAGATGTCTGTTGACAGTCGTCCACCCCAAACGCTAGACTGGCAACCGTCAGCAGACGAAGCGCTCGGGTAGAATGGTCAACCTTCGGACCCAGTGTCACGGCGTGTCGTAGGCCGCCTGGCCCGTACCCCATCATTGTCCAAGATTCCGACCCCAACCCTTCTGTCCAGGAGAAATCCATGACCAAACCCGCCAAACGCGTTGCTGTGACCGGTGCTGCCGGCCAGATTGGCTATGCCTTGCTGTTTCGCATCGCCAATGGCGACCTCTTGGGCAAGGACCAGCCGGTCATTTTGCAGCTGCTGGAAATCCCCGACGAGAAGGCGCAAAAGGCCTTGCGCGGCGTGATCATGGAAATCGAGGACTGCGCCTTTCCTTTGCTCGAGGGAGTCGTCGCCACCGGCGATCCCCTGGTCGCGTTCAAGGATGCCGACATCGCGCTTCTGGTCGGGGCACGTCCGCGCGGACCCGGGATGGAGCGCAAGGACCTGCTCTCGGCCAACGCACAGATCTTCACCGCGCAGGGCAAGGCCCTAAACGAGGTGGCGAGCCGCGACGTGAAGGTCCTGGTGGTCGGCAATCCCGCGAACACCAACGCCTATATCGCCATGAAGTCGGCACCGGATTTGCCGAAGCGAAATTTCACGGCCATGCTCCGACTCGACCATAACCGTGCGCTGTCCCAGGTGGCTGCCAAGACCCAGCGCGCGGTCAAGGACATCGAAAAGCTCGTCGTATGGGGCAATCACTCGCCCACGATGTATCCGGACCTGCGCTTTGCCAAGATCGGCGGCACTTCCGTCAAGACACTGATCAACGACGAGGAGTGGAACCGTACGCAGTTCATCCCGACGGTGGGCAAGCGCGGCGCGGCGATCATCGATGCGCGCGGCCTGTCCTCGGCAGCATCGGCTGCGAACGCCGCGATCGATCACATTCACGACTGGCTCTTGGGCTCGGGCGGCAAGTGGGTGACGATGGGGATCCCCTCGGACGGCAGCTACGGCATTCCCGAGGACATCATCTACGGTTTCCCGGTGACCACGAAGGATGGCGAATATACGCTCGTCAAGGATCTCGAAATCGATGCCTTTAGCCGCGAGAAAATGGACTTCACCCTAAAGGAGCTCCTCGAGGAACGCGACGGCGTCAAGCACCTTCTGGGTTAGACGTCCTGCGACCCATCCAAGCCGGGTGAAGCCAAGAGCCTCCCCGGCTTTTTTTCAAAGCGAACAGGAATCGAGATGAGCCTTTCTTCCGCTGGAGCCCGCTTTCGTGCCGCGCTCGCCGCCGAAAAACCCCTGCAGATCGTCGGGGCGATCAACGCCAACCACGCGCTACTTGCACAGCAGGCTGGTTTCCGGGCGATCTATTTGTCCGGCGGCGGTGTCGCCGCCGGCTCCCTCGGCCTGCCCGATCTGGGCATCTCTGGCCTTGACGACGTCCTGACCGATGTACGCCGCATCACCGACGTGTGCGAGCTGCCCCTTCTGGTCGACGTCGACACCGGCTTTGGCGCTTCCGCATTCAATGTGGCGCGCACCACGCGTGCGCTCATCAAGTTCGGCGCGGCGGCGATGCACATCGAAGATCAGGTCGGAGCCAAGCGCTGCGGGCACCGTCCGAACAAGGAGATCGTGTCCCAGGAGGAGATGGTCGATCGGATCAAGGCCGCAGTCGATGCGCGGGACGATCCCGAGTTCGTCATCATGGCGCGCACCGACGCCTTGGCCGTCGAAGGCCTCGAGGCCGCTGTCGAGCGGGCGATCGCCTGCGCCGAGGCGGGCGCGGACATGATCTTTCCCGAGGCCATCACGGAACTCGCGATGTACCGGACCTTTGCCGACGCCGTACCCATCCCGATCCTTGCGAACCTCACCGAATTCGGCGCCACGCCCCTGTTCACGGTCGAGGAGCTGGCCCTGGCGCACGTGAGCCTCGCCCTTTATCCGCTGTCCGCCTTTCGCGCCATGAATCGCGCCGCGACCCAGGTCTACGAGGCGATCCGCCGCGATGGCACGCAGCAAAAGGTCGTGCCCAACATGCAAACACGCGACGAGCTGTACCGCTCGATCGGCTACTACGACTATGAGCAGAAGCTCGATGCACTGTTCGCAAAAAACAAATGACCGACGCCTTGGCATCGCAGGGCACCCTTGCGCCGAAGAGGCCGCGGCGGCCGCCCTGCCAGAGGCCCTTCTGCAGAATCACTGATACGGAGTGACGTTCATGACTCAAGAGTCTTCTCTTCCCGCTGGTCCGAAACCGAAAAAGTCGGTCGCCCTGTCGGGCGTGGTGGCGGGCAACACGGCCTTGTGCACGGTCGGGCGGACCGGCAACGATCTGCACTATCGTGGCTACGACATCCTCGATATCGCCGGTGCCTGCGAGTTCGAGGAGATCGCCTACCTCCTGGTGCACGAGCGGCTACCCACGGCCGCTGAACTCACCGCCTACAAGTCCAAGCTCAAGTCCCTGCGCGGCCTGCCCGCCAACGTCAAGGCGGTACTGGAATGGCTTCCCGCTGCGACCCATCCGATGGACGTCATGCGCACCGGCGTCTCGGCCTTGGGTTGCGTGCTGCCCGAGCGTGAGGACCACGGCGTGGGCGGCGCACGCGACATTGCCGACCGACTCATGGCCTGCCTCGGATCGGTCCTGCTCTACTGGTATCACTATTCCCATAACGGCAGGCGTATCGAAGTCGAGACCGAGGACGAGTCGATCGCGGGACACTTCCTCCATCTTCTCCATGGGAAGAAACCCAGCGCGCTTTGGGAGCGGGCGATGCATACCTCGCTGAATCTCTACGCCGAGCACGAATTCAACGCCTCGACTTTCACCGCCCGCGTCATCGCCGGGACCGGCGCGGATTTCTACTCGGCCATTGCCGGTGCGATCGGCGCACTGCGCGGCCCCAAGCACGGCGGTGCCAACGAGGCCGCCTTCGAGATCCAGAATCGCTATGCCGATGCGGATGCCGCCGAGGCCGACATCCGCCTGCGCGTGGCGGCCAAGGAGGTCATCATCGGCTTTGGCCATCCGGTCTACACCGTTTCGGATCCGCGCAATAAGGTCATCAAGGAAGTCGCCTACAAGCTCTCGAAAGACCAGCACTCGATGAAGATGTACGAGATCGCAGAGCGGCTTGAGCAGGTGATGTGGGAGGCCAAGAAGATGTTCCCGAATCTGGACTGGTTCTCCGCGGTCAGCTATCACATGATGGGCGTCCCGACGGCGATGTTCACGCCCCTGTTCGTGATCTCGCGGACCTCGGGCTGGGCCGCCCACGTCATCGAACAACGGATCGACAACAAGATCATTCGTCCGAGCGCGAACTACGTGGGCCCCGAGGACCGGCGCTTTGTGCCGCTGTCGGCACGCAAATGAAACCAGTCGGCCAGAGCGGGGCAAGCACCGCCTGCGCGCCACGCGCTGCGCGCCTGCCCGAGTGCTGGGAAGGTGTGCCTCTGGGCCGCATCGCCCTTGAAGTGAGGTGTGGGCAAGACGAGTGGGGACACTGGAAAATTGTTGCGTTCTCCAGGCTCGCCGCTCTGGCCTATTCGCGTCACGGTCTATTTCGTCGCATAATCCGGCCAAGGCGGGTGCGTGCGGGGCTGTCGGGCTCAGTTCTGCTCAGCGAGTTCCGCTCTGGAGAGACCGAGAATGAACGAACGGGAGATCTATTCGAAAACAGAGGCGGGCCGAGAGGAGATGCGAACCCGGGCCCTGCATCTCGCTGGCGCGCTACGCACGGTTTTACTGCTTGTCGATGGCCATCGGACGGTAGCTCAATTGAAGGAGCTCATGACCGGTGGCAAGGCGCCCCCGGACGCGCTCGAGCAGCTCCTGGCCCTCGGACTCATCGCTTTCCAGGCGAGCGCTCCGGCGGACGTGCCCGCGCCCGTCCCTGCACCCGCCCCTGCGCCCGTCCCTGCGCCCAAACCGGCAGCCAGCCCCCGCGCGGTGACGCTGCCCCCGGCGCTTCCCGCGAGCGCGCCCCCGCCGCCGCCCGTCGTCGCCCCCAAGGCATCCAAGTACGGTTCCGCACCGATCCTCGAACCCAAGTTCGGCACGGCTTCATCGATCGGCGCTCCTGGGCTCGATGCATCCGAACTGCTCTCCTCGGAAGCCGCGACCCGGTTCAATCGTCTGTATACGCTGATGAACGAGATCGTCAGCGATTATCTGGGTTTGCGCGGCTATTTCATGCAGTTGAAGATCGAGAAATGCTCGAGCACCGAGGAACTGCTCGCCTTGCAGGAAGAACTCGGGGCCGCGATCGCCAAAGCCCATGGCCGCGAAGTGGCGGCCGAGCTCGTGAACCGGATCCAGGCCGTGGGCTAGGCCCCTGTGGTGATCCGGCCCCACCGGATCCTGCCTTGAACCGGTATTGTTCCGTCCCGAGCGTCCAGGCGAGCCCGCTCGAAGTGCTTCATCCGGGCTCTTCCACGCCACCTCGCACCGGCAAGCCCCGCACCTGGCGCTGCCAGACCGGTGCTCTTTCCCGTCCCCTGTCCAAGGAATAGCGCACCCATGTCCGCGTCGATTCAAACGAGCCGCCAAAAGCCCGATGCCGTACTCACCGATATCGTGGACTATGTTCTCGATTACCCGATCCGCTCCAGGCTTGCCTTCGAGACGGCACGCAACTGCCTCATCGATACGCTCGGTTGCGGCCTCGAGGCGCTCGAGTATCCGGCCTGCACGAAACTCCTGGGACCGATCGTTCCCGGCACGATCGTGCCGAACGGCGCCAAGGTTCCGGGCACGCAGTTCCAGCTCGACCCGGTCCAGGCAGCCTTCAATATCGGCGCCATGATCCGTTGGCTCGATTTCAACGACACCTGGCTCGCCGCAGAATGGGGCCATCCCTCCGACAACCTGGGGGGCATCCTCGCCTGCGCGGACTGGCTCTCGCGCGTGGCCATCGCGCAAGGCCGCGCGCCGCTGGTCATGCGAGACGTCCTCGCGGCGATGATCAAGGCCCACGAAATCCAGGGCTGCCTGGCGCTTGAGAATTCCTTCAACAAGGTCGGTCTGGACCATGTGGTTCTGGTCAAGGTGGCCTCCACGGCGGTCGTCGGCCAGCTTCTCGGGCTATCGCGCGAGGAGTTGTGCAACGCCGTCTCCTTGGCCTGGGTCGATGGGCAGTCGTTGCGCACCTATCGCCACGCTCCCAATACCGGCTCGCGCAAGAGCTGGGCCGCCGGCGACGCGACCGCGCGCGCGGTGCACCTCGCCCTCATGGCGCAAAAGGGCGAGATGGGCTATCCGACCGTACTCACGGCCAAGACCTGGGGCTTCTACGACGTGCTCTTCAAGGGCAAGCCCTTCACGTTCCAGCGCCCTTACGGCAGCTACGTGATGGAGAACGTCCTCTTCAAGATCTCCTTTCCGGCCGAATTCCATGCGCAGACCGCCGTCGAGGCGGCGATGACGCTTCACGCAGAACTCGCCCGCCTGGGCAAGAGCGCTGCCGACATCAAGAAGGTCACGATCCGCACACACGAAGCCTGCATCCGGATCATCGACAAGAAGGGCCCTTTGAACAATCCGGCCGATCGCGACCATTGCATCCAATACATGGTGGCCGTACCGCTCCTGTGGGGGCGGCTGACCGCGGCCGACTACGAAGACGGCATCGCCGCGGACCCCCAGATCGACGCATTACGCAGCAAGATCATCTGCGTCGAAGACACCGGCTTTACGAAGGACTATCATGATCCGAAGAAACGCTCGATCGCCAATGCCCTCACGATCGAGCTCAAAAGCGGTGAAAAGTTGAAGGAAATCGTTGTGGAGTATCCGATCGGGCACAAGCGCCGCCGCAAGGAAGGCATACCGCTCCTTGAGGCCAAGTTCCGCACGAATCTCGCGCGCCGGTTCCCGGCCAAGCAGCAACAGCAAATTCTCGATATCTCACTCGACCAGAAAAAGCTCGAAGCCCTGGGCGTGCACGAGTACGTCGACCTCTTTGTGATCTGACCGGCCAGGCGAGCGGCCCAGGCTTTCGATACCCATCCCACTTCACTGCCCCATGAAGGACATCCCATGACGCACAACACATTAGAAACGCTCCAAGAGTTCAAGATCGGCGCGAAGAAAGGGCACTACTACTCCTTGCCGGCTCTGGCCAAAACGCTTGGCAAGGACCTTTCGCGCCTGCCGGTTTCGATCCGCATTGTGCTCGAGTCGGTGTTACGCAACTGCGACGGCAAGAAGATCACTGAAGAGCATGTGCGCCAGCTGGCCGCGTGGCAGCCCAAGGCCAGGCGCACCGACGAGATCCCTTTCGTGGTCGCGCGCATCGTCTTGCAGGACTTCACCGGGGTGCCGCTTCTGGCCGACCTTGCCGCCATGCGTGGGGTCGCCCGTCGCATGGGCAAGAATCCCAAACAGATCGAGCCCCTGGTGCCGGTCGACCTGGTCGTGGACCACTCCGTGCAGATCGACTATTTCCGTCAGCCTGACGCGCTCGATCTGAACATGAAAGTCGAGTTCCAGCGGAACAAGGAGCGCTATCAGTTCATGAAGTGGGGCATGCAGGCCTTCGATACCTTCAAGGTCGTGCCCCCTGGAATCGGCATCGTCCATCAGGTCAATCTCGAGTACCTCGCGCGCGGCGTGCATCACAAGCACGGAGTCTACTATCCCGACACGCTCGTGGGCACCGACAGCCACACGACGATGATCAACGGCATCGGGGTCGTCGGTTGGGGCGTGGGCGGTATCGAGGCCGAGGCCGGCATGCTCGGCCAGCCGGTCTACTTCCTCACCCCAGACGTCGTCGGTGTGCACCTGAAAGGCCAATTGCGCGGCGGCGTGACCGCGACCGACCTGGTTCTGACGGTGACCGAGATGCTGCGTCAGGCCAAGGTCGTGGGCAAGTTCGTCGAGTTCTTCGGAGAAGGTACGGCGTCGCTGTCGGTGCCTGACCGGGCCACGATCGCGAACATGGCGCCCGAGTATGGCGCGACGATGGGGTTTTTCCCCGTCGACGAGAAGACGCTCGCCTATTTCGAGGGGACCGGCCGCAGCGCCGAGGAGATCGCCGCATTTTCGGCGTACTTCAAGGCCCAGGAGCTCTTTGGCATCCCCAAGAAGGGCGCGATCGACTTCAGCGTCGAGCTCGAACTTGACCTGGCGAGCGTCACGCCCTCGGTCGCAGGCCCGAAGCGCCCCCAGGATCGCATCGAGATCGGCAGCGTCAAGAAGACTTTCAAGAATCTGTTTTCCAAGCCGGTCGCCGAAAACGGCTTTAACAAGCCGGCCGCCGAACTCACCAAGGCGTACCAGAACAGCGACGGCGTGACGGTTCACAACGGCGATATCCTGATCGCCGCGATCACCTCTTGCACGAACACCTCGAATCCGAGCGTGCTGCTGGCAGCCGGACTGCTCGCGAAAAAGGCCGTTGCACGCGGTCTGAAGGTGGCCCCGCACATCAAGACCTCGCTCGCCCCAGGCAGCCGCGTCGTCACGGAATACCTGACCAAGACGAAGCTCTTGCCCCACCTCGAAGCGCTGGGCTTTGGCGTGACGGCCTATGGTTGCACCACCTGCATCGGTAACGCGGGGGATCTCACGCCGGCGCTAAACGAAGTGATCATCCAAAACGATCTGGTGTGTTCAGCGGTCCTCTCGGGCAACCGCAATTTCGAGGCACGCATCCATCCGAACATCAAGGCGAACTTCCTGGCCTCCCCGCCCCTGGTGGTGGCCTATGCGATCGCAGGCTCGGTGCTCGTGGACCTGATGACCGAACCCCTGGGCAAAGGCAAGCATGGCGAAGATGTCTTCATCGGCGATATCTGGCCCACCACCGAAGAGGTCCATGCCCACCTGAAAAGTGCCATGGACCCCAAGACCTTCCGCTTGCTCTATGGCTCCTTGACCGAGCCTGGCGACTTGTGGAGCAAGGTGAGTTCGGCTGACGGTCAGGTCTATGACTGGCCTACTTCGACCTACATCGCCGAGCCGCCATTTTTCGCCGAGTTCGCCCTCGAGAACAAACCCGGTGCGATCGGGATAGAGGGCGCCCGGGCGCTCGGCATCTTCGGCGATTCGGTCACGACCGACCACATCTCGCCCGCCGGTTCGATCAAGGACACGTCCCCTGCGGGCCGCTATCTGATCGACCACAAGGTCTCCAAGGTGGACTTCAACAGTTATGGCGCGCGGCGCGGCAATCACGAGGTCATGATGCGCGGCACCTTTGCGAATGTGCGCATCAAGAACCTGATGATTCCCGCCGGAGCCGACGGCAGCCGCGTCGAAGGAGGTTACACCCTCTTGCAGCCGAGCCAGGAACGCACCTCGATCTACGAAGCGGCGATGCAGTACATCGCCAAGGGTATCCCCACGGTCGTCTTCGGTGGCGAGGAATACGGCACGGGATCGTCGCGGGACTGGGCCGCCAAGGGCACCCAGCTGCTCGGCGTGAAGGCCGTGATCGCGCGCAGTTTCGAGCGCATCCACCGCTCCAACCTGATCGGCATGGGCGTATTGGCCCTGCAATTCAAGGGCTCGGATTCGGTCCAATCCCTGGGAATTGACGGCACCGAGACCTTCGACGTCCTGATCGAGGGGCCGATTCGGCCGCAGATGGATGTCCACCTTGCGATCACGAAGCAAAACGGCGCGAAGAGCAAGATCCCCCTGCTCCTACGCATCGACACCCCCATCGAGGTTGATTATTACAACAATGGCGGAATCTTGCCCTACGTGCTGCGCCAGCTGCTGGCGGCCTAGTTCGGCTTCGTTCAGCCTGGGGCTCCTGGGTGGGATCCCGGGTTGTCCCCGCTTTTTTTTAGATCGGCCATGAAACGCAATCGCACCAAGTCTTCAACTCCACGACTCTCGCGGGAGGCCGAGCGCTTGGTCGCCGTGGCTTCGGGCCTGGCGGCCTCGGGCAGCAGGCTCGAGGACCGGTTCTGGGAGAAGCGTCTCTCCGAGCAGGTCATCCGTTTGCTCGAACACGGCACCGACAGTGCTCTCGAGACCGCGCTGGACCTTCTGTATCCGACCGAGGCACAAGCCTACGACGTCCTGATCGACACCGCCGAGGCCCACTCCGAGAGCCTCGCCGTGGGTGATGCAGAGCTTTTGCTCATCGCAGCTCCGGTACTGGCCTGGTCGAAGTACTCGATCCCCTCTGGCGCCATGAAACCGGAACTCGTCGACGCCCTCTCCAGAGAGCTCGCCAAGTTGATTGCCGCCGCAGGCACGCAGCTTGCCGTCTCACCCTACCTGTATTCGATCGATCAGTTGCCGCAGCGCTTCTCGGCCACGCGCCAGCTCGCCCGCGAGCTGGGTCAGCATGCGCTGGACGGCCAACGCGTGGCACCGTCCCGCGGGGCGCTGCCTGAGACCGCCCCACTGCTCGCCGACACGCGCTATGTTCTTGCGGTCTTGGCGGCGCCTCTAGGTGGGCCGCTGTTCGCCTGGCAGGAGTTGGCCCTTGAGCGAATCGAGGGGCATACCAGCCGCGCGGCCGCTTTGGAAAAGTGGCGCGCAAGCTGTGGGCCGCTCTTGGCCGGTTTTCTGACCGGCTGCACGACCGAACTGCTCCTGCCTGACGCCTACCACGTCAGTTGCCGTGAATCGGACCGGGCGGTGCGCCCCTTTGGCATCCGCGCCGCAGTGGCCTTCCTCGAGACCGCGCTCGGCGTCGAGGCCCCTCGCCTGCGCGCGGTGGTCGCCCAGTTCGGTGCCGAGCGCGGCGAGGAATGCCGGATCGCCTTCACCCTTCTCGGCAGTAACGAGGTCCTGCATGGTGTCGTCTGGCCCCTCTTCGGACGCGAAGAAGGACCCGAGGCGGACGGCCCGCGCGAACAGATCGAGCTCCTCTTGCGCGACTGCCGCATCGAAGAGGTGATCCAGCTCGATCCCCTCTTTCCGCTGGAATTCTGCGAGGATTGCGGGGTACCGCTGTTCGCTGACCCGCTCGGTGAGCTCGTGCATCCGGAACTGCCCGAGGACGCCGAACAACCGCGGGCGCATCTGCATTGAGCGCACCCACCTCCCCGGGACCGGCGCTCGAGCCCGCCGCGGTACGCTCGATCATCATCGGGCTGATGCTGGCGATCCTCCTGGGAGCGCTCGACCAGACCATCGTCTCGGTCGCCTTGCCCCGCATGGCCGAGCAGCTCCACGGATTCGAGCTTCTTGCCTGGGTCGTCTCGGGCTACCTCGTCGCCTCGACGGTCGCCACCCCCCTTTACGGCAAACTGGGCGACCTTTTCGGGCGGCGCGTGATGCTGCTACTGGCCATCGGCATCTTTCTCGTCGCCTCTTTGGCTTGTGCGATGGCGCAATCGATGCCTGAGCTGGTCGCAGCCCGGGTGGTCCAGGGTCTGGGGGGAGGCGGTCTGATCTCGATCTCCCAGACCATCATCGCCGACGTGGTATCGCTGCGCGAGCGTGGCCGCTACCAGGGCTACATCAGCGGCGTCTATGCCGTCTCGAGCGTGGCAGGGCCTGTCGTCGGCGGTCTCTTGACGCACTACCTGTCCTGGCGCTGGTGTTTCTGGATCAATCTGGTGCTTGGGCCCATGGCCTTTCTGGTCTCGCGCCGGGCGCTCGCGCGTCTGCCGGTGCCCGGCGTGCGCCGGCCCATCGACTATCTAGGTGCCTTGCTCCTTTCAGCCGGATTGGCGGCGATGCTGATCGCCATCACGCGCGTGGGCCAGGGTCTGGCCTGGAGCGACTTGCACAACCTCGAGCTGCTTTTCGGCTCGGCGCTGACCCTCGTCGTATTCATCGCCTGGGAGACCCGGACCGCCGAGCCGATCCTGCCCTTGCCGCTCTTTCGGATCCCGGCTGTCGCCTTGTGCTGTGCTGTCCTTTTTCTCGCGTACTTCAACCTCATCGCGATGTCGGTGCTCATGCCCCTGCGATTTCAGATCGTCGGTGCCGTCGCAGCCGATGCAGCGGCCTGGAGGCTCGTACCCCTGTCCTTGATGATTCCCTGCGGCGCCTTTTGCGCCGGACGGGTGATGGTCAAGACCGGTCGCTACCGGCCGGTCCAGATGGTCGGAGCATTCCTGGTTCCCTTGGCCATGTTCGCCATCGCGATCGTCGACATCCGCTCGGTCGGACTGACCGCCTTGGCGATGGGGCTGGCAGGTCTTGGAATCGGTTTGCAGTTCCCCTCCTCGTTGGTCGCGGTGCAAAATGCCGTCCCGCCGCACAATATCGGCGTCGCCACCGCGGCGACTGCGCTCTTTCGCTCCCTCGGAGGCGCGATCGGGATCGCCGTTTTGAGCACGGTCCTCCTGGCAAGCCTCTACGGGGGCAGCAACGCGGACGGGACCCCTGTGGCCGGGGCAGAGATCCTGCACAACATGATGGCAGAGATCGGCTCGGGCGAATTCAGTCGGGATGGCGCAATCCAGGCGAGCGCAGAGGCTGCCTTCGAGCGCATCTTCATGATCGGTGCGCTGGTTGCCCTCATCCCGTTCGGCCTGACCTTCTTCATACCGGACAGTACGTTAAGCGGGCGGGTCAGGACCGAGCCCGAGGAGGGCACGACCGAGGGCAAGACCGCAGTGCTTCCCAAGCCATCCGGTGGCGCGTAAAGAGTCACGATGAAGCCCTGCCGGACCCTTCGCACCCTTCGCACCCTTCGCACCCTTCGGACCCTTCGGACCCTTCGCAATCTCCTCGCCGGAGTGGTCCTTTGCGGCTCCGGGCTTGCTGCTCTTCCCGCTTGCCAGGCACAGACTCTGCGCATCGGGATGTCGGCCGATGTCACCTCGATCGATCCGCAGTGGAACAACTCCGGGCCCAATGTCGCGGTATCGACGCACATCTTCGAAGCCCTGACGCTGACGGATAAGAATGGACGGCTCGTGCCGGGACTGGCGACGAGTTGGCGCGCAGTCGATCCTCTCACCTGGGAGATCAAACTACGTGAGGGGGTCAAGTTCCATGACGGTGGCGATTTCACCGCCGAAGACGTCGTCTATTCCCTGGAGAGACCCACCACGCTCTCGGGCAGCCCCGGACCCTTCACCCAGTTCGTCAAGGCGATCGTGGGGATGCGGATCATCGACCCCCATACCGTCCGGCTCAAGACGGCTCAACCCTATGTCCTTTTGCCCTACGACCTGAACTCGATCTTCATCCTCTCGAAAAAGCGCGCCCAGGGTGCAAGCCAGGCCGACTTCGACAGCGGGCGTGCGGCGATCGGCACAGGTCCCTACCAGTTCGTGCGCTTTGCCCGCGGTGATGCGATCGAACTCGTGCGCAATCCGGCCTATTGGGGCGCAAAGCCTGCCTGGGAGAAGGTCACGCTGCGCCTTCTGACATCCGATGCACCGCGCATCGCGGCGCTCTTGTCGGGCGATGTCGATGTCATCGAGAACGTACCCCCTCAAGATGTCGAGACCTTAAAGCGCAATCCGCAGTTCAAGGTCGACCAGCAGATCTCCTGGCGTACGCTTTTCTGGCATATGGATCAATGGCGCGACGTCTCACCGGACATCACCGACCGCGACGGCAAGCTCCTCCCGCACAATCCCCTGAAGGATAGCCGGGTGCGTCTGGCCATCTCCAAGGCGATCAACCGCGAGGCGATCGTCGCGCGCGTCATGGAGAACCTCGCAGTGACCGGCTCGAACCTGGTCTCGCCGGGGATCTTCGGCCACAACGATGCGATCCCTGTCGAGGCCTACGATCCCGAAGGAGCCAAGCAGCTACTCGCCCAGGCGGGCTATCCGACGGGCTTTAAGATGACGCTGCACTCACCGAACAACCGCTATGTCAACGACGTCAAGGTCGCAGAGGCTGTCGCTGGGATGCTCTCGCGCGTGGGCATCACCTCGACCGTGTCAGCCGAGCCCTGGAGCACTTACCTCCCCAAGGCCCGCGCGGGCACGTTCAGCTTTGCCTTGGTGGGCTGGGGATCGAGTCTGGGTGACAACACGCTCAAGGCCCATCTGGCGACACCCGACGAGGCCAAGGGGTACGGCACGTGGAACATGGGGCGCTCGAGCAATCCTGAACTCGACCGGATGCTCGATCGGGATTTCCAGATCTTCGATGACGCGTTGCGCGAGAAAAGCGCGCGCGAGATGATGGCCGTGGGCCTGAAGGACAATCCCGTGATCGTCCTTTATCACCAGATCGCCAGTTGGGCGATGAAAAAGGGGATCCGCTATCCGGGACGAGTCGATGAGTTCACGCTCGCCCAGCAGTTCGAGCCGAACTAGGTGCCCGGGGTCCAGGCGGTGGCTTGACGTGGATAAGCTGGGCCCCAAGTGTGGTCGCCTTTTTCTGCCCCATCGAGCCGTATTCCAGCAACGGGAGGTGGTCTTCTCTCTTGGCGCCAAAGAATTTGAGCTATTTTTGGCCCAATATTGTATTTTACGAGCCCTATTTGGCTCAAGTATCCAATAGGAGCCTTTTGCTTTGAAGCCAGAGCATGGCATCCGCGCCGGGCTAACGCCTGACTTGGATGTGGCTTGCTGTAGCAGGTTTTCCTTCGGGCCAGAGCCTTCGATCATATCCCGGTGCGCGATGCAAACCGCCCCGGTTCCCTTTCGCTTGGCTCTTGGCCGGCTCCTGGAAATCGGACCTTTCAGGAGCAGCGCATGGCGAAGCTCAAACTCACCAAGACCGTCGTTGACGCGCGGCGCAACCGCAGACCTGTGACCTCGAACTCCGGGACACGCTCGTTCCGGGCTTCTTGTGCAAGGTTACACCAGCCGGCCACAAGGTTTTCATGCTTCAGTACCGCACGAACTCCGGCGTGCGGCGAAAGCCCAAGCTCGGCCAGTTCGGCGAATTGACCGTCGAGCAGGCCCGATCGCTTGCACAGGACTGGCTTGCCGAAATCCGGCGTGGCGGCGACCCCGGACAGGACAAGGCCGAGACCCGCAAGGCGCCAACCGTCAAGGAGTTGTGCGGCCGGTTCATGGAGGACCACTCCAAGCTGCACAACAAGCCGAGCACGCAGAAAAGCTACCCGTACCAGATCGACAATGAGCCACATGGCAGGCGAATCGCCTGAAATGCTTTGCGATGATCTGATGCCGCACTGAGCCGAGGCCCTTCAAATCAATCCAATCGGAACGTGCAGCGCGCATTTCAGGGCACGCCCGATGGCCCGGCAGCCACTGCAGGGAGACTTGCCATTGCGGAACAAAGCGGAACGAAGCGAAACGCGTGCCGACGGCGAGGAAGTTGCCGACGACATTCCGCGCGTTTCTCATTCCATTTGTATCGCTCACTAAATCGCGCTTCAAGGACAAGTTCGGGATGATCCTTGGCGATGCGGATCAGGGCTTGCGCTGCGCCCGAAGGGGAACGATGCCCCTGCTCCCACTCCTGCAGAGTCCGCTTTGAGATGCTGAGCGCCTATTGACTGACCATCTGTCCGCGGATTTCGCCGCCAGGGTTTGCTGCGGTGTGGACATTGAAATACCACTTCCCCGCGAGCAGATCCGAAGCCTGATCCGAGGTCAGGGTCGCGTCGCCCGAAATCGGGCTCTCGAGGCTGCCCTTCAGGCCCACGGCCACTCCTGCATTGACCCCGACTGCTGCGGGGCCATGAAAATGCGCCGCCGTCGCCGGGCCGGTGAGATCCTTATAGTTCACGAGATAATGCAGCTGCTTGCTCTTGGTATCGAAGGTCGCTTGTACGGTGCCTGTGGCCTTACTACTCTTCGGCGGCACTTCGGCCGCAGGGTTTAAGGCCGCGACCAGCACCAGGGTTTCCGCCTGTGCGGCCGCGCCGCCCACAACGAGACCTGCGACGAGCACGAAGCTCTTCATTACGGATGGGAAACGGGTCATATTGAACTCCATGCGAGGTGGTAAGAAGGGGGACTGATAGCCAGGGGGCCCTTGGCTTGTTCTTCTCCAGCCCCGGCCTCCGCGTCGACACCTTAGTGCAACTGCCCCGACCGTGCAAGCGAGCTGCTCCTACCCTCCTCCAGAGGGACGACTGGCGGCAATGCTGCGCAAGTGCTCGACGATCGGAAAGAGCGCCGCTGCACCCAACCGCTTGCTGCGCGCGCCGTTCCAGCCGACGGCTGGATCGGGCAACTCTGCATTGTCCTTAAAGGGCATCTCAAGCGTGAGCGATAGGCAGCCGAATTCCTGGCCGACCCATTTCGAGGCAAGCTTTAGGGCATCGATGCTGTACTTCCCCGGCGGATAGCCGACCCGGTCCTGGAAATCGGGAGAGGCAGCCTTGAACGACCTGATGAACGCCGCCTGCTGCTCGGACTGGGCCGCGCTGAAACCCGGCAACATCTCGCTACCGGCCACGAAAACGTAAGGCAGGGCTTCGTCGCCATGCACGTCCAAAAAGAGTGCGACCCCTTCGGACTGCATCTTGGCTCGTACCGTATACACCTCGGGGCTGTTCTGCAAAGAAGGGGTCATCCACTCCCGGTTCAGATTCGCACCCTTTGCGTTGGTGCGCAGATTGCCGCGCACCGAACCATCCGGATTCATGTTGGGCACGATGCAAAATTCCGCATGCGTGAGCGCCAGACGGGCGAGCGGATCGCTCGGATCGAGAACTCGCTCGATCAATCCTTCGACGAACCATTCGGCCATCGTCTCACCGGGGTGCTGGCGCGCGATGACCCATACGCGGCGCGCGGCGCTTGCACTGCCGATGCGCACCAGATCGAGGTCATGTCCATCCGCGGTCATCGCGAGATGCTCGATCCGCACCAAAGGCGAGGCCGCGATGCGCCCCAAAAGCCCAAGGTGGCGTTCCCACGAATAAGGCTCGAAGTAGGCGAAGTAGATACTGTCCTGCTCGGGGACATGACGCACCGTGAGCACGCCTTCCTCGTAGCGGGTGGGCACGCGGAACCAGTGCTCGCGGTCGTACGAGGCAACCGCCTGGTAGCCGTCCCATCCCTTGGGATAGGTGCACTCGGCCGCGTTCAGAAAGCGTATCGAGGTCGTCTGCCCGCGCGCACCCGAGAGGCGAAAATGAAACCATTGCGTGAAATTCTCGTGGCTGTCGCGGCGCACGCGCAGCTCGATCGCATCGGCGCGCTCGGCCCTGACGACTTCGATGGCTCCCGAATCGAACCCGCTACTGATCTGGATCATGCCCCGTTCTCCCGGTTACGTCGAAATCGCCACACCGTCTCACTCGATGCTGCACGGGCAAATTGGTAGCCCTCCTCGCTGAACTGCAAGAGCGCCGCGGGATCGGTATGGCCCCCGGCGATCGCATAGCGGGTCATGAGACCGCGGGCGCGCTTGGCGAAGAAACTCACGACCTGGTAGCGACCCGCCTTGCATTCCTCAAAAACGGGGGTCACAACAGGGTGGGCGAGTGCCTTGGTATCGACCACCTTGAAGTATTCGTCCGAGGCGAGATTGACGATGACGCCGCCACCGCGCCTGCCGCGCAGGGCATCGACTTCGCGGTTCAAGGCCGCGGTCACAGTCGGACTCCAGAAGCGATACAGGTTCTCGGCCTGCGCGATGCGAAGACGTGTGCCCATCTCCAGGCGATACGGCTCGATCCGGTCGAGCGGGCGTAGAATTCCGTACAATCCCGAAAGGATGCGCAGATGGTCCTGGGCGAAGCGAATCTCGGCCCTATTCAGGCGTGCGGCCCGCAATCCCTCGTAGACGTCCCCATCGAAGGCAAAGACCGCTTGCTTGCCGCCCGCGTCCTCGGCACCCTGCCAGTTCCGGTAACGCGTGACGTTGAGTTCGGCCAAGGCCGGGCTGATCTGCATCAAGGCGCCGAGCTTACGGGGCGAGAATTTGCGCAGACGCCCCATGATCTGTTTGGAGCGGTCGATCCATTGCGGTTCGGTCACAAGAGCCACCGGTGGGGGCGAGTCGAAATCCAGAGTCTTGGCAGGAGAGATCAGAATAAGCATTGAGAAACCGGGGAAGGCGCAGGCCGATGACACGGGCTGGCCTCATTCTAGCCATGATTCCGGGGAAGCAGCGCTCCACTGCCGCCCGCTTTGGGTCTTGGACACGAATGTCGTGCTCGACTGGCTCATTTTCGCCGATCCCACTGTCCAGGTCCTGGCGGCTTGGATCGAGGACGGCCGCGCGGAGATCGTGACCAGCAGCGACTGCCGCGAGGAACTTGTTCGGGTGCTGGCCTACCCGAGACTGCCGGCCAGTGCCGCCGAACGCGAACGGGCTCTCGTGCACTATGACCGCCGCGCGATACCTTGCACGCCGCTCATGCCAGGGACTGCCTGCCCGCCCTTGCCCGAGTGCCGCGACCGCGACGACCAGAAGTTTCTGGAATTAGCGCGCGACAGCGGCGCCTGCTGGCTGATCACAAAGGACCGGCACCTTCTCAAGCTCGCCCGCAAGATCCAGGTACAAGGATTCTTTTTCGAGGTGCTCGATCCGATCGAGTCGGAGATGCGTCTTAGCAGCCCGTCACCCAATGCCTTATCCTGAGCGCAGGAATTAACGGTCGGCATACCCCGCCCCACCTGCCCGACCCGCCCGACCCACCTCACCCACCTTACCCACCTTACCCACCTTACCCGCCCTCCCCGCCCTTGTCTTTCTCGAATCGGGGCAGGACTTACAGGAGACGCGCTGTGGCTCGCGAGGACGCTTCCCCGGAGACTCTGAAGACGCTCGATCCGCGCACCCGGGCGCTCCTGGCCGCGCCGATCGTGCCGCTTCTTTTGCGCATGGCCTGGCCGAACACACTCATCATGCTGGCCCAGGCGAGCACTGGACTCATCGAGACCTGGTGGGTCGCCAAGCTTGGCGTGGACGCGCTCTCGGGCATGGCGCTCGTCTTTCCGGGCGTGATGATGATGCAGATGATCTCGGCAGGCGCCATGGGGGGCGGCATCTCGGCGGCCGTGGCGCGTGCATTGGGCGCGGGCAAGAGGGATGAGGCCGATGCGCTCGTGCTGCACGCGGTCGTGATCAACGGCCTCTTCGGACTGGGCTTTAGCATCTTGGCGCTGGCGTTGGGACGGTCCCTCTATGGCGTGCTTGGCGGCCAGGGCGCTGCGCTCGAGGCGGCGCTCACCTATTCGAACGTGGTCTTCGCCGGCAATACGCTTTTGTGGGTCCTAAATGCCCTGGCGAGTGTCATCCGGGGCACCGGGAACATGCTCGTGCCGGGAATCGTCATCTGCGGAGGCACTGCGCTCCTCGTACCCTTGTCACCCTGCCTCATTTTCGGCTGGGGCCCTTTTCCTGCCATGGGGGTGGCAGGCGGTGGCGCGGCGCTCGTCATCTTCTACATCCTCGGCACGCTCCTGTTGGGTGGCTATGTGGTCTCCGGCCGCAATCTGGCGCGCTGGCGCTTTCTGCCGCTGCGCTGGACCTTGTTTCGCCGCATCCTGGTCGTGGGTGCGACCGGATCGATCAGCTCGCTCCAGACGACGGCGACCGTCGGACTCGCCACGGCGATGGTGGCGGGGATCGCCGGAACGCGCGCGGTGGCGGGCTTCGGTACGGGAGCGCGCCTGGAGTACCTTTTGGTGCCACTGGTCTTCGGTATCGGCGCTCCGCTCGTCGCGCTCGTGGGTACCAATCTGGGCGCAGGCCAAAGGGAGCGCGCCTTGCGCATTGCGCTCACGGGCAGCCTGCTCTCCTTTTGCCTGACCGAGGCGATTGGCGTGACTGTCGCCATCTGGCCTTCCTCCTGGTTGGGGCTTTTCGGGAGTGATCCGGAGATGCTCGCCGCAGGCACGGCCTACCTGCGCTCGGTCGGCCCCTTCTATGGCTTTTTCGGTCTGGGCCTGGCGCTCTACTTCGCTTCCCAGGGTGCAGGACGCCTCTTCTGGCCGCTTCTTGCCGGACTCGTGCGTGTCGTCGTCGCCGTGGGGGGCGGCTGGCTCGCGCTCAGGCTCACAGGCTCCCTCTACGGACTGTTTGCAGCTCTCGGTCTGGGCCTGTTGTGTTATGGATTGCTGCTCGTTCATGCAGTCTGGCGTGGCGCCTGGTTCGCGGGCGCCAATGGTCGCAAAGGGGAAAAGACCGCCTCGGTCACAGATCCTGCTCAGGTACGAACGGTCTAAGAAGCAAGACCTCGAGCTTGAGCCACATGCTCACCTCGGGCTCATGCAGGTGCACGACCTCGCGCCCATCGTCATCTTCGACCCACTCGATGGACCGGTCATCGGCAGCCAGGCGCAGCGTGTAGCTGCTCGCCGCATCCGTGCCGCCCAAGAGTTCCTCGGCCAACTCGGGACTGTCGACGATCAGCCCAAGCTCGGTGTTCTCGAATTCCGAGCGCTCGTCGAAGTTCATCGAACCCAGGAAGAAATAGCGGTGATCGACGACCGCAAGCTTGGCATGCAGCGCCCCAAATGAGCTGCCAAAGCGGCCCAGACGTTGGCGCCTTTGCACGAACGTCGGACTGAGCTCGCGGATCTCGACCCCGGCTTGCAACATCGGCAGCCGATAACGGATATAGCCGCCATGCACCACCGGCGCGTCGGTCGAAGCGAGCGAATTCGTGATGACAAGCAGGTGTACACCGCGCTCATGCGCTTGCTTCATGATCTCAAGCCCGCGCTCGCCGGGTACGAAATAGGGTGAGATGAGCACCACATCCTTTTGTGCGGCGCTGATGAGAGAGAAGACCCGGTCAGTGACCGTGCCCGAGATCGATTTCAGATTTGCGCCGGCGGCCTTGGCCAGCGGGTCGGCGAGCGCATCGGCAAAGGCAGGCACGGCTCCATTGATCTGGTGGGCGGCCAGTTCCGCAGGCAAGGTGCTAAAGCGCAGCGAATAGGGCGTGATCTCGTCAGGAGGTGGCGCGATGGTGTAGATCGTCAACTCGTCGAACCTGCGCTGCGCCTCGGCGCGCGGCAGCCCGCTCGGCACGATCGAGGCGAGCGGATAGGCAAATTCGCTATTCCAGTAGCGATCGAAAATCGACGAGAGCTCGCGGACCAGGGGGCCGGCGACAAAGGCATCGATGTCCACGAAATTGTTGGTCGAGGCGCGCATGAAGTACTCATCGGCCATGTTGCGTCCCCCGACCACGGCCGCGGCGTTATCCGCGATGAACATCTTGTTATGCATCCGGTGATTGACCCGGCCTAAATCGGTCGCAGCACCGAGAAACCGGCTCCAGAGCGCGCCGCGCCAGTTCGGAAAGGGATTGAAGAGTCGGATCTCGATGTTCGAAAACGAGGCGAGGCTGGACAGAAGCGGATCCTCGCCGCTCGTATAGAGATCGTCGACGAGAAGGCGCACCCGGACACCGTGCTCGGCGGCGTTGCGTAACGCACGCATCATGAACTTGCCCGAGTTGTCTCCGGGAAAGTAGTAGTACTGGACGTCGAGCGTCTTCTCGGCAAGCTCGGTCATCTGGATGCGCGTGGCATAGGCAGCCGAGGCGAAGGGCAAGAGCCGAAACGCCGAGCGGCCATCGGCCGGCACGATCGGGGCCGTGATCCGGCCCAGCGCCGTATTCTCGTAATCGGCAAGCGCTACCGAAGGGGTTCGATCCGGGGACCGGGGCAGGGAGACACAGCCGCCAGCGCCCAGCGCCAGGGCGGCTGCGACGAGGCCCAGCCGCACCAGCCGAGCTAGCAGACCAGCCGTTTCGGCTGTACCGGCACTGCAAACGAAGGCCCACTCCACCTGAGACATCGGTTCCATCCTCGGATTTCCTCGGATTCGCTCCTGGCTTTTCGAAGCTTCGAGCGCACGGTGCCCGATTGGCTTTTTGCAGGACCGCTGAGTATAGACCGGGCCCGCGCGTTCTGCGGCATACTGCAAGACAGCGCAAGCGCGGCAGCATACGAGTGCACGAGCGCCACCGGGCCAGACCGCCCGTATAATTCTTGAACATCCTCGCAAGGACCGTATGGACCACAGCGCACATTTCGCCATGACGCCCCCTGCACCGCCCCGCTCGAAGCTGCCTGCAGTGGGCACGACGATCTTCACCGTGATGTCTGCGTTAGCCGTCGAGCACGATGCGGTCAATCTGGGTCAGGGATTCCCCGATTTTGCCTGCGATCCCGCGCTCGTGGATGCCGTCACGACCGCCATGCAGGCCGGTCACAACCAGTACGCCCCGATGCCTGGCGTCGCCCTCCTGCGCGAGCGCATCGCGGCCAAGGTCGAGACACTTTATGGCAAGCGCTACGATCCGGTCACGGAGGTGACGGTCACGGCAGGTGCGACCCAGGCGATCATCACCGCGATCCTCGCGCTCGTCCATCCGGGCGACGAGGTGATCGTGATCGAACCGGTCTACGACAGCTACGTCCCCTCGATACTCCTCGCAGGAGGCGTGCCCGTCGCTGTGGGCATGCGCCCTCCTGCCGCCGCGGGTGACAACTTCACCGTGCCCTGGGACGTAGTCGAGGCCGCTGTCACGCCCAAGACGCGGCTTGTGATCGTCAACACTCCCCACAATCCGACGGGCGCGGTCTTCCATGCGGCCGATCTCCTCGCCCTCGAGGCACTCGTCACGCGGCATGGCCTGTACCTCTTGTCTGACGAAGTCTACGAACACATGATCTATGATGGGGCGCGCCATGAGAGCGTGGCGCGCTATCCGGCGCTCGCCGAGCGCAGCGTCATCGTCTCGAGCTTTGGCAAGACCTACCACGTGACAGGCTGGAAGGTCGCCTATGCCATCGCCCCCGCGGCCCTGACCCACGAGTTTCGCAAGGTCCACCAGTTCAACGTCTTCACGGTGAATACGCCGATGCAGCATGCGCTGGCTGCCTACATGGCCGACCCGGGACCTTACCTCGGCCTCGCGGCCTTCTACCAGGCCAAGCGCGACTATTTCTTGCGGGGGCTAGAGAAGACCCGCTTTGTGCCCATCCCGTCTGCCGGCACTTATTTTCAGCTGGTCCGCTATAGCGCGATTGACACGGCCGAAGGGCCGCTTGGCGAAGCCGATTTCTGCAAGTGGCTCACGCGCCACGCGAAGGTCGCCGCGATTCCGGTATCGGCCTTCTATGACCGGCCGCGCGAATCCGGCGTCGTGCGCTTTTGCTTCGCCAAGAAGGAGTCGACGCTCGATCGAGCGCTCGAACGGCTCGCTCTGCTTTAGTCTCCTCGCGCACCGAAGAGTACCTCCTTCATGCGCCCCAGCCGACGCCGCCTCCTCCTGGGTGGCCTCACCTTCGGTGCGCTGCCCTTGGCGCATACGGTTCAGGCACTGACCCTTGCACCGGGCCTTAAAGCGACACAGGACCTGCTCGCCGAGTGGGATGGATTGGGCTGGCAATGGACCGGTACCGACGCCGAACACGCCTCGGCAGAATGGTTCGCACGCAAGCTCAGCGAGACCGGGTTGGACGTCGCCATCGAGCGCTACCCTTTCCCGCGCGTCGATGTCGCCCACTGCACTTTGGAGATCGGCGAGCACCGCACACCCGGACTGCCCCTCTTCGATGGCGGCAGCACCGACGCGAAAGGGGTCTCGGGCCCCCTTGCGAACGCAGGCGAAGACGGCGCGATCGCAGTACTCGAGGCGGCTCCGTGGGAGCCCTTTCCCCAAGCGCTCGAGACGGCGCGCAGCGATGCGCGCTATCGCGCGGTGATTGTCATCACCAGGGCCGAACTCGCGGGTCTCGCCCCGCTCGATTGCCGCAGTCCGCTCTCGACCAAGCCCCAGGGCAAGCCCGTCATCGAAGTCGCGAGCGAGGCCGCCGAGTGGATCCGCGCGGGCATCGCACAGGGTGCGTCGGCCCAAGTCATCGCGCGCTTCGAGCGCGCCCCAGGCGAGGGACGCAACGTCGTCTCGATCTGGTCTGGAACCAATCGCAGCCTTCCCCCCATAGTGGTCTTAGCCGGTCGCAGCGGCTGGGGTCCTTGCGTGGGAGAACGAGGCGGTGGTCTCATTGCGATGATTCTTGCCGCACGGGCCTTGGCGCAAATCGCGGCGACGCGCACGGTGATTCTGGCCGCTCTCAGCGGGTGCGAACTGGGCAACATGGGCGAAGCGGCACTCTTGGCGCGCTATCCGAAGTTGCCCGCCGAGGCAGCGGGATGGATCGAGTTGGGAGCCAATCTGGGAGCCCGCGATCGCGCGCTCGTCGTCTCAGGTCGCAATCGGCCCTGGGTCGAACTGTGCGAGGCGCACTTGAAGATCGAGGAGGTCCACCATACCGCCTTCTCCCCCGACGATGCCACGGCGGCCCAGGGCGATGCGCCCACCCCTTCTCCGCAACCGGTGCGCCCAGAAGACGGGGTGCGCTCGCTTGCACTCCGGGCGCCTGCGACGCTCGCCTATCACCTGCCGCAGGATCAGTTGCCAAGCGCTGTTGACTTAGGCCAGACGCTCGCCGTGGCGAAGGCCTTCGCGGCAACCCTTCTCGAACTCGCCCAAGCCTAGCGCTCTTGTTGGGCGCCCTTGTTTAAGAAGGAGAGTGCGCGCCCTTGGACTCCAAAGCGGAGAAGTCGAGCGGCACGCCGGTCTTGGCAACGAGTTCGTCGGTCGTCACATCCGGGGCGCACTCGAGCACCTTCAAGCCGTTCTTCGTGACCTCGAGCACGCCCAGGTCCGTGATGACGAGATTGACGACCCCGACCCCCGTCAGGGGCAAGGTGCATTGCGGCAGGATCTTCAGATCGTAGCCTCCATCCTTCTTCTTGGCCGTGTGCTCCATCAGCACCACGACCCGGCCCACGCCGGCGACCAAGTCCATCGCTCCGCCCATGCCCTTGACCATCTTGCCGGGAATCATCCAATTGGCGAGATCACCGGTGCCGCTGACCTGCATCGCGCCCAGAATCGCGAGATTGATCTTGCCGCCTCGGATCATGCCAAACGAGTCGGCCGAAGAAAAGATCGACGAGCCCGGCAGGGTCGTCACGGTCTGTTTGCCGGCATTGATCAGGTCCGGGTCGACCTCGTCGTCGGTCGGAAACGGGCCGATCCCCAAGAGACCATTCTCGGATTGGAGCCAGACTTCCATGCCCGCGGGCACGTGATTGGCCACAAGCGTGGGAAGTCCAATGCCCAGATTGACGTAAAAGCCATCCTGAAGCTCGCGCGCCGCGCGCGCGGCCATCTCGTCTCGAGTCCATGCCATGTCCGTTGCTCCTACTTGGAAGGGCGCGTGGTGCGCTGTTCGATGCGTTTCTCTGGGTTTGCATTCAGGACGAGCCGGTGCACGAAGATGCCCGGTGTATGGATCTCGTCCGGATCCAGTGCCCCGATCTCGACGATCTGTTCGACCTCGGCCACGGTGACCTTGCCCGCCATGGCCACGTTCGGATTGAAATTGCGCGCCGTGCGCCGATAGATGAGATTACCCGCACGGTCGGCCTTCCAGGCCTTGACCAGGGAGAGATCGGCCACCAATGCCTTCTCCATCACATACATCTGGCCGTCGAATTCGCGCGTCTCCTTGCCCTCAGCCACGAGCGTGCCGTAGCCCGTCTTGGTGAAAAACGCCGGGATGCCCGCACCTCCGGCGCGCAGCTTCTCAGCGAGCGTGCCCTGGGGCGTGAACTCGAGCTCAAGCTCGCCCGCCAGATACTGGCGCTCGAACTCCTTGTTCTCACCGACATACGAGGAGATCATCTTCCTGATCTGGCGCGTCGCCAGAAGCTGGCCCAAACCAAAGCCGTCGACACCGGCATTGTTCGAGACGGCGGTCAGATCCTTGACACCCGTATCCCGCAGGGCCGCGATCAGCGCTTCAGGAATGCCGCACAAGCCAAAGCCGCCGACAGCCACGACCAGTCCGTCTTTCACGAGGTCCGCCAGCGCCGCTTGCGCGCTCGGAAATACCTTATCCATGAATCCTCCATCCTCTCATAGGAATGTCCCCTCTATTCTATGCCTTCGACGCCGCAGCGGGTTCCAAAAGCCCGCGCACGGCCTCGGGCCAGGGTGCCGATTGCTGCTTGGCATAGTCCATCCAGACGACGACCGAGCGTGCGCGCGCATAGACGGTCGTCAGGTCGTCATCGCGCAACAGGACGAGTTCCATCTCGACGCTTGAGCGGCCCAGCCGTGTGATGTCCTGCAGGATCCGGACATCGCCCGGATAGACCAGGGGTTTCACGAAGTCGCATGAGACATGCGCCAGGATCGGGCCTTGCGCAGCAGCGCTCGGTGGACCGAAGACCGCTTCGAACCAGGCGATGCGTGCCTGCTCGAGATAGCGGAAATAGATCGTATTGTTGATGTGGCCCATCGCATCCATGTCGCCCCAGCGCATGGGCATCACGAACTCGAAGTGGCGCACGTCTTCCAATGCAGGTCCCGAGTAGAAGCTATGAGGCGCTAAGAGACGCTATGACCGTCGTCGGCGGTGATGATCGCGCCATTGATGAAGCGCGATTCGTCGCAGGCCAAAAGCAGGATGAGTCCATCGAGATCTGCCGGATCACCCACCCGCTTGCGCGGCAGGAGCTGCACGAGCTTCTGTCCTGCCTCGGTGTCGAAATACTGATCGTTGATCTCGGTACGGATATAGCCCGGACAGATCGCGCTGGTGTTGATGCCATAGCGGCCCCATTCGAGGGCCATCGCCTTGGTCATCTGCACGACCGCGGCCTTGCTCATGCAGTAGAGGCCGATCTGCGGCAAAACGCGCAGCCCCGCCACCGAGGCGATATTGATGATCCGGGCCTGTTGCTCAGGCTTGGCCTTGGCTCGGGCGATCATGCGCTTGGCCACCTCCTGGGCGACAAAAAATGCACCCTCGGTATTGGTGCGAAACACGAAGTCGTAGTCCTCGGGTGTCACATCGACCAGACGCTGGGTGGTCGAGACACCGGAATTATTGACCAGGATGTCGATCGGTCCGGCCTCGGTCTCGGCGTGCGCCACCGCCGAGCGGATGCTCGGCACATCGGTCACGTCAAGTGCGACCACATGGGCGTCTCCGCCTTCGGATTCGATCTCCGCGCGCAATTCCTTTAAGCGTTCGACGCGGCGCGAAGCGAGAACGACGCGGGCCCCGGCAAGCGCCAGAACCTTGGCAAAGCGCGCGCCCAGGCCACTGGATGCGCCCGTGACGAACGCGATCTTTCCTTCGAGATTGACTTCTACGCCCACGTTGGTTCTCCTTGCGATCGAGAGGCGACCGGGTTTGGGGGCAGCACACCCGAGCCTCTAGGCCGAAAATGATTTAAATTGCAGGCTCTGCGCAACTACCTCAACATTATGTTCTGAACGACTGTGCTATTTTCCGGGAACGAGAACCGCTACGCGCGCCCTAGAACGCGCAACCCACAAAGGCGCCCGTCCAGTCGAGTGCACAACAGAGACAACGCAGTTTATCAGGAAGCATCCATCCCCTATGAATTCGAACGCCCAGGCGAGCATTCTTGAACAATACGGCCCGCGCGAGGCCATGGAGTACGACGTCGTCATCGTCGGTGGGGGTCCGGCCGGTCTCGCCGCGGCGATCCGCTTGAAACAGTTAGCGCAAAAGGAAGGCCGCGAGGTGAGCGTGTGCCTGCTTGAGAAGGGTGGCGAGCTGGGTGCACATACGCTTTCGGGTGCGGTCATGGATCCGCGCGCGATGACGGAGCTCTTTCCCGACTGGAAGGAACGTGGCGCGCCCTTGAACACTCCGGTCAAAGAGGATCGCTTTTTGTTCCTGTCCGAGACGAGCGCTCTGCGCACGCCCCATTGGATGCTGCCGGACTGCTTTCAGAACACGGGCAACTACATTGTCAGCCTCGGCAATGTCGTGCGCTGGATGGGCAAACAGGCCGAGGCGCTCGGCGTCGAGGTCTTCCCGGGGTTCGCAGCAGCCGAAGTCCTCTACAACGATAGGGGCGCGGTGCGCGGTGTGGCCACCGGCAACATGGGCATCGGGCGCGATGGTCAGCCGACCGCGGATTTCCAGCTCGGCATGGAGCTGCACGCCAAATACACTTTTTTCGCCGAAGGCTCGCGCGGCCACCTCGGGCGCCAGTTGATGACGCGCTTTGGCCTTGCCGACGGGTCGGACCCACAGGTCTACGGAATCGGCCTGAAGGAACTCTGGGAGATTGATCCGGCCCGCCACGTGGAGGGCCTGGTCGTCCATTCCGCGGGCTGGCCGCTTGCCCGCGACACCTATGGGGGATCGTTCCTGTATCACCAGGAGAACAATCAGGTGGCGATCGGCTTCGTCGTGGGCTTGGGCTATGCCAACCCCTATCTGTCACCCTACGAGGAATTCCAGCGTTACAAGACCCATCCGGCGATCCGCCATTTCCTCGAGGGTGGCAAACGCATCGCCTATGGCGCGCGCTCGATCACCGCGGGCGGCCCCCTTAGTCTGCCCAAGCTGGTTTTTCCCGGTGGAGCGCTGATCGGCTGCGAGGCGGGCTTTCTGAATGCGGCGCGCATCAAGGGCAGCCATGCGGCGATCAAGAGCGGCATGCTCGCGGCCGAGGCCGCCTTTCTCGCCCTTGGGGTCGGACGCTCGGCCGACGAGCTGTCAGCCTATCCGGCGGCCTACGACAGTTCGTGGCTGAAGGAGGAACTGCATCGCACGCGGAACTTCAAGCAGTGGATGTCCAAGGGACTGTACTTCGGCTCACTCATGGTCGGTATCGAGCAGAAACTGCTCGGAGGCAGGGTGCCCTGGACCCTGCATCATCACGAGCCGGACCACGCGTGCTTGAAGCCCGCCCGGGACTTCACTGCGATCGCCTACCCAAAGCCCGACGGCAAACTCAGCTTCGACAGGCTCTCGTCGGTGTTCATCTCGAACACCAATCATATCGAGAATCAGCCGATCCACCTGACGCTGAAGGACCCGACGGTGCCGGTGCGCATCAATCTGCCGGAGTATGCAGGTCCGGAGGGCCGCTACTGTCCGGCGGGAGTCTATGAGTTCGTCAAGAATGAGGATCAGAGCGAGCGCCTGCAGATCAACGCGCAGAACTGCGTGCACTGCAAGACCTGCGATATCAAGGACCCGACCCAGAACATCGTCTGGGTCGTGCCCGAAGGCGGAGGCGGTCCGAACTATCCGAACATGTGAGCGCGTCGGCTCCCTGCGCAAGAAGGGAAGAGTGGGCGGCTGACCTGAGAGCAGGTCGACTAGCTCGCTAGGTCTTTTGGCTGGCGCAGGAGAGACTCAAGATCACACTTGGCTGGTGACGTTCGCCAGGTTGTAAACGGCACCGGCCGTGCTGCCGACCTGCGCCACGATCTGGACCGAAGAATTCGCGCGAGCGGAGAGGGGTCGCGCAGGAGTCCATCGCCACTGGAATACGGGCGTTGAATCTTGGTGTTCAAGATGGATCCGTTCGCCGACGCGAGCGCCTTGGGGACATGCTGACTAACTACTTCCGATGAGCCGCGTGACCGCGTTCGTCCGCATAGATGGACACCGCGACAGTCCAAATATTAGGCTAGACTCGAATGGCGTTTTGCGGAAAGAACAGTTCGACGTGCAAGACGATCGGCGAGACCCCCGAATTGGCCCGCAGGAGACGGCTCGCCACTCCCAGGATGCGCGCCGAACGTTCCCGAAAGGCCGCCCTGAGATCGAGTTTGGGATCGAAGGAATCGCACAACGCCTCGAGCGCCTTGCGTGGAACGAGGACATCGTGGGCGCGGCCCTGATAACTCAGTTTGAAGACCAGACCGCGCGCGGCGGAACGTTCGCTATCCGGCACGAGTGTCGGAATGTCTCCAAAATCAGGCCGGTGTCTTGGTGGGGTCATGGGACTATGCATTCCTCAGGTTTGGCTGCTGGTTGCGAAATCGCCAGATCGCCTGGCACCAAGGTCGACCATGCGCGTTTTCCGGGTTGAACGCAAGCATTGATTCCAGAGATGCCGCTGTTCGAGCGCAAGGTTCTAAGACTTGGCGACAGGCTTCCATCCTCCGTGGAGGATCTTCTCGAGCCAGAAGGCGCCGATCACGGTCTTCACATCGGTGAGGGTGCCATCGCGCACCCACTCTAAGACCTGCTCTGCGGGGACCGTCAGAACATCGAGAAATTCCCCCTGATCGAGCGCTCTCTCACCGGCAGTAAGACCTGTGGCGAGGAAGAAATCGATGTGCTCGTCGGAATAGGAGATGGCGTTATTGATCGTGCACAGGTACTCCATCCGCGCGGCCCTAAAGCCCGTCTCTTCGCGCAGTTCCCGCTCCGCCGTCACGAGCGGGGCCTCGCCAGGATCGATCTTGCCGGCCGGAAACTCGATGAAGGCCCGATTCAGCGGGTAGCGCCACTGGCGCTCCATCACGACCTGGCCGTCGTCGAGCAAGGCGATGATCATGACGGCCCCGGGATGCAGGATGTACTCACGAAACGTCTCGCTGCCATCGGGCAGGCGCACACGGTCGCGATTGATATGCAAGAAGCCGCCGTCGAAGACGCGCTCGGAAGCGATCCGGGTCTCGCGCAACGTGTCGTCGTCATCAGCCATGGTCGGCATGGTCGGCATGGTCGGCAGGGTCGGGATAAGGACAGGTAGGGGGAGTAATGAGTGTCATGATATCGGTCTGGCTCACGAGGCCAGGGTGCGGGTGATCGCGGTCAGGCAGTACTGCATGAGCCAGCCCGGGACGATGCCAAAGGCGAGGACTGCCGCGCCGTTGACGGCCAGCATCAGGCGCATGTCGAGTCTCGCATGGGCGATCGGCAGGTCCGTGACCGGATCGTCAAAGAACATCAACTTGACGATGCGCAGGTAGTAGTAAGCAGCGATCAAGGACATCATCAACGCAAAGACTGCAAGGCCGGTGCGGCCCGCGATCACGGCGGCGTTGACGACGACGAATTTAGCGTAGAAACCGACTGTCGGCGGAATCCCCGTCAGGGAGAACATGATGACCAGCATCACGCCGGCCGCGATCGGGCTGCGCTTGAAGAGTCCCTTCAGATCGTCCATGCTGTCGGCCTCGTAGCCGGCGCGGGACAGGAGCAGCAACACGCCAAAGGCCCCGAGCACGGTCAAGACGTAGGTCAGGACGTAAAACAGGGCCGCACTATAGGCTGAGGCCGCCGAGTAGGCGTTGCCCCCGACGACGCCTGAGAAAAGGCCGAGCAACATGAAGCCCATCTGCGCAATCGTCGAATAGCCGAGGAGCCGCTTGACACTCGTCTGGACGATCGCCGCGATGTTCCCTAGAGCAAGCGAGAGCACCGCAAGGATCATCAGCATCTGCTGCCAATCCACGGCAAAGACGATCATGCCCTCGACCAGGATGCGCAGCGTAATGGCGAAGGCGGCGAGCTTCGGCGCACCTCCGATCATGAGTGCGACCGCCGTGGGCGCCCCCTGATAGACGTCGGGGATCCACATGTGAAAGGGCACGACGCCGAGCTTGAAGGCGAGCCCTGCGACCAGAAAGACGAGACCGAAGACCATGATCGTATGGCTCGAGCCTCCCGTGGCGAGCTCCCGAGCGATCACGGTCAGATCGAGCGAGCCCGTCGCCCCATAGATCATCGACATGCCATAGAGGAGGAATCCCGAGGCGAGCGCGCCTAAGATGAAGTACTTCATGGACGCTTCGATGGCCGCGCGGTCATCGCGTCGTAACGCACACATCGCATAGAGCGAGAGCGACATCAGCTCGAGGCCAAGATAGATCGACAGAAAACTGTTGGCCGAGATCATGACCATCTCTCCGATGAGCGCGAAGAGCGCCATCGGATAAAACTCACCGCCCAAGTCTCCCGAGACGATCCCGCGCTCGGCGACGAAGTCGCGCGAATACACAAAGCTCGCCGCGACCGCGATATAGCAGCCGATCTTGAGCAGGTTCGACATCGGGTCCGACACGAACATGTTGTCGAACGTGAAGATGGTGTCGGCATCGATCAAGAAGGCGAGGTTGATCACCGCGCACAATGCGATGGCGACCAGGGACAGGATGTAGGTCACGCCGCGCCTTGCGTCGCTGACGAACATGTCGATGAGCAGGATCGCCGAGACAGCGATGACGAGCAGCATCTCCGGATACGCCGGCAGCAGATTGACGCTAAACGGATCGATCGTATTCACTCTATTGCTCCCCCATCTTCTTGATCGTGACGCGCTGTTCCAGGTCGACGACGGACGCATGCATGACGTCCACGAACGGTTTGGGATAGATCCCCATGTAAAGGGTCGCAAAGGCCAGGAGCGCGAGCATCAGAAACTCGCGCGCATTGATGTCTTTCAATTGCTCGACATGGCTGTTGATGACCGCGCCGAAGTAGACGCGCTTGTACATCCATAGCGTATAGGCCGCGCCCAGGATGAGCGCCGTCGCCGCCAGCAGACCGATCCAGAAATTGAAGTGGATCGCAGCCAGGATGACGACGAATTCACCCACGAATCCGCTGGTCCCAGGCAGGCCGCAGTTGGCCATCGCAAAGAGCATCGAGAGGGCTGCAAACTTGGGCATCTTGTTGACCACGCCGCCGTAGTCGGCGATGTTGCGCGAGTGCATCCGGTCGTAGAGCACGCCGATGCACAAGAACATGGCGCCCGAGACGAAGCCGTGGGAGATCATCTGCAGGAGAGCGCCTTCCATGCCGAAGGCGCTGAAGATGAAAAAGCCCAGCGTGACGAAGCCCATGTGGGCGATCGAGGAGTAGGCGACGAGCTTTTTCATATCGGTCTGCACCAGGGCGACGAGACCGATGTAGATGACCGCGATCAGGGAGAGCGCGATCACGAAGCCGGCCAGCTCGTGACTTGCATCAGGCAGGATGGGCAGCGAGAACCGCACGAACCCGTACGCCCCGAGCTTCAGCATGATCGCTGCCAGCACGACCGAGCCGCCGGTGGGCGCCTCGACGTGGGCGTCGGGCAGCCAGGTGTGAACCGGCCACATCGGCACCTTGACTGCAAACGCCATGAAAAAGGCCCCAAAGAGCAAGAGCTGGGCGGACTCGGTCAAAGGCAGATCCTGCCAGGTCCTGATGTCGAAGCTGCCGCCCGACTTGTACCAGAGATAGACGATGGCGACCATCGTCAGGAGCGATCCCAGGAGCGTGTACAGGAAGAATTTGATGGCGGCATAGACCCGCCGCGGGCCACCCCAGATGCCGATGATGATGAACATCGGGATCAGCGTCGCCTCGAAAAACACGTAGAAGAGCAGCCCGTCGGTGGCCGCAAAGACGCCCACGAGAAGTCCGGAGAGGATGAGGAAGGCCGCCATATACTGGGCGACGTTCTTCTGCACCACCTGCCAGGCGGAGATCACCACGATCACCGTGATGCCGGCACTGAGCAAGACGAACCACAAGGAGATGCCATCGACACCTAAGCCATAGGTCGCACCGAGCCGGTCGATCCAATGCAGGCTCTCGACGAACTGCAGTGCGGCACTGGAATTATCGAAGCCGGTATAAAGCGGTACCGTGACGGCAAAGCTCGTCAGGGAGCCCACCAGCGCGAGGATGCGGGAAAGGTCCGCCCGGCGGTCGTCCCCCACGGCGAGGATGACCAGGCCGAAGGCGATCGGCAGCCAGATGGACAGGCTCAGATAGGGAACGGTCTGCTGCATTGTTATTCTTCTGCCTTCTGAATTCGGTCAGTGAAGGATGAGCTGGCGCACCACGAACCAGGTCATGAGCGCAAGGACGCCGACCAGCATGGCCATCGCATAGTGCGACAGGATGCCGGTCTGTAGCTGGCGCAAGATGCTCGAGAACCAGCCGACCGCGCGGGCACTGCCGTTGACGAAAAAGCCATCGATGACACTCTGATCACCCCCGTGCCAGAGGCCTCCCCCTAGGATCCTTGCCCCGCGCATGAAGACCACCTCGTTGATCCGGTCGAGGTAGTACTTGTTCTCGAAGAGCCGATAGAGCCAGGCAAAGCGCTTGGCAAGCGTTCCCGGCAACTCCGTCTTGATGAGATAGAGATACCAGGCAACGAGCACCCCGGCGGCGGCGAACCAGAGCGGCAGTCCCGTGACGGCATGCAGCGTCATCGGGATGACGCCAGCGAACTCCTCCCGCAGGTGAGCCATCGCCTCGTGGCGCTCGGCAACGAAGATCGACCCGTTGAAGAAGTCTTCGTACAGAAACGGGCCGATGATCCAGCCGGCACAGACCGAGAAGATCGCCAACAGTACCAAAGGCAGCGTCACAACCAGGTGCGACTCGCGCGGCGGACCTCCATGGTGGTGTTCGTCGTGACCGTGGTCTGTCGTGCCCGGATCGGAGTGAGCCTGGGTGTCAAAGCGCTCCTTGCCGTGAAAGACGAGGAAATACAGGCGGAACGAGTAGAGGGCCGTGATGAAGACCCCAAAGAGCAACGCCCCGTATGCGAAACCTGATCCCCACAGCTGGGACGCGCTGACCGCATCGATGATGCTGTCCTTCGAATAGAAGCCCGCAAACCCGGGCGTGCCGATCAAGGCAAGCGAGCCGATGAAAAAGGTGATCCACGTGACCTTCATGTACTTGTAGAGCCCACCCATGTTGCGGATGTCCTGGTCGTGGTGCATCCCCAGAATGACCGAGCCTGCGGCCAGGAACAAGAGCGCCTTGAAGAAGGCGTGGGTCATGAGGTGGAAAATCGCGATCGGATAGGCCGAGGCGCCCAGGGCGACCGTCATGTAGCCGAGTTGGGACAGTGTCGAGTAGGCGATGACGCGCTTGATGTCGGTCTGCACGAGACCCAGGAAACCCATGAAAAGCGCCGTGATCGAGCCGATCACCATCACAAAGGACAGCGCGGTGTCCGAGAGCTCGAAGAGCGGCGACATGCGCGCGACCATGAAGATGCCGGCGGTCACCATCGTGGCCGCATGGATCAGGGCCGAGATGGGGGTCGGGCCCTCCATCGAATCGGGCAGCCAGACGTGGAGCGGAAACTGCGCGGACTTGCCCATCGCGCCGATGAATAGGCAAATGCAGCTGACCGTGAGAAGTCCCCAGTGGGTGCCGGGCAATTCGAGCGCGGCCAGGGAAGGTGCCTGGGCGAAGATCTCCGCATAATGGAGTGATCCGCTTGCCGACAGGAGTAGGCCAATCCCCAGGATGAAGCCGAAATCGCCGACCCGGTTGACGAGGAAGGCCTTCAGGTTCGCATAGATCGCGCTCGGCTTGGTATACCAGAAACCGATCAGCAGATAGGACACGAGTCCGACCGCCTCCCAGCCGAAAAAGAGCTGCAGAAGGTTGTTCGCCATGACGAGCATCAGCATCGCGAAGGTGAAGAGCGAGATATAGGCGAAAAAGCGCTGGTAGCCCGGATCGTCGGACATATAGCCGATCGTGTAGATGTGGACCATCAACGAGACGAACGTGACGACGACGAGCATCGTCACGGTCAGTGGATCGACGAGGAATCCGACATCGAGCGTGAGCGCACCGCTCGCAGCCCAGGTGTAGAGCGTCGCATCGAAATGGGCGCCGTTCATGACGTCAAAGAGCGTGACGAGGGACAAGATGAAGGAGATCGTCACCCCGAGGATCGCAACCGAATGCGCGCCGGCCCGTCCGATGGTCTTTCCCAGAAACCCGGCGACGAGCGCGCCGGCCAATGGGGCGAGCGGAATCGCCGCGAGCAGGTTGGGATTCAATTCAGCCACGGCATCAGCCCTTGAGTTCGTCGAGATCCTCGACGTTGATGGTGTTCAGATTGCGAAACAGCAACACGAGAATCGCAAGGCCGATCGCCGATTCCGCGGCTGCGACAGTGAGCACGAAAAACACAAACACCTGACCCGCGTAGTCGCCGAGATAGTGCGAAAAGGCGATGAAATTGGTGTTCACGGCCAGGAGCATGAGCTCGATGGCCATCAGCAACACGATGATGTTCTTGCGGTTCAGAAAGATCCCGACGACACCGATCGAGAACAGGATTGCGCCGAGCACGAGGAAGTGCGCAAGCCCAAGGTTCAATACACCCGTGAGTATCGACATAGGTCCTTCCCCTATTCCTTCTTTTCCGAGGGCATGACGACGATCCGTACGCGGTCCGCACGGCGCACGGCGACCTGCCTTGCGGGTACCTGTCCGCGCCTGTCCTTGCGCCGCCGTAACGTCAGGGCGACGGCGGCGACGATCGCCAAGAGAAGGATCACCGCGGCCACCTCGAAGGCGAACACGTAGTGCGTGAAGATCCTTCGACCCAGTTCAAGCGTATTGCTGGTCCCAGCCGGAATGGCAGGTGCATTGCCCTCGGAGGACAGGAAGGTGCGCACCAGAACGAGCGCCATCTCGAGCACGATCAACACCCCGACGAAAGCCGCGAAGGGAAGATGCGCCCAGAATCCCTCGCGCAGCTTGTCGAGATTGATGTCGAGCATCATGACCACGAACAGAAACAGCACCATCACCGCACCGACATAGACCAAGACCAGCGCGATGGCGAGAAACTCCGCGCGCAGCATCATCCAGATCGAGGCGGCCGAAAAAAACGCCAGCACCAGATAAAGCGCCGCATGAACGGGATTGCGTGCGGTGATGACCCGCAGGGCGGCGAAGATCACGATCACGAAAAAGACGTAGAACAGCGTGATGAAGACAGTTTTATCCATATTTGTTCTTGTCAGCGCCCGTGGGCCCCTCTTTGTCGAATGCAGTGCCTAAAGACCGGGGCGTGGAAGGGCTGCTCCAGGCTCACCGATAGGCCGCGTCGGCTGCGCGTGCAGCGGCGATCTCCTTCTCATAGCGGTCGCCCACGGCCAGAAGCATCTCCTTGTTGTAGTAGAGATCCCCGCGCTTCTCGCCGTGGTATTCCAGGATATGGGTCTCGACGATCGAGTCGACCGGGCAGGATTCCTCGCAGAATCCGCAGAAGATGCACTTGGTCAGATCGATGTCATAGCGCGTCGTGCGACGCGAGCCGTCCGAGCGCACTTCGGATTCGATCGTGATCGCAAGCGCCGGACAGACGGCCTCGCACAGCTTGCAGGCGATGCAGCGCTCCTCGCCGTTCGGATAGCGCCTTAATGCATGCAGCCCACGAAAACGGGGTGACGCCGGGGTCTTCTCCTCGGGAAACTGCACCGTGATCTTGCGCGCGAACATGTAGCGCCCCGTCAAGGCCATGCCCTTTAACAGTTCCCCCAGCATGAGGCTGTTCAGAAACTCCTTGATCGCTTCCATCAGAGACTTCCCGGGTTAAGTCCAGATATTGAGAGGAGTTTGCATCCAGAGCCCGACGAGCATGAGCCAGACCAGCGTGAGCGGGATGAAAATCTTCCAACCCAGACGCATGATCTGATCGTAGCGATAGCGCGGGAAAGTGGCGCGAAACCAGATGAACAGCGTGACCATGAAGAACGTCTTGCCAATCAGCCAAGCCCAGTTCCAGAACGGCAGCGTATCAGTGATCCATTCCGGCGTATCCATGCCGAGCAGGGCGAACGACAGCGGAGCCGACCAGCCCCCGAGGAACATCAACGTGGCCAAGGCCGAGATGAGGATCATGTTCATGTACTCGGCAAGGAAGAACATGGCGAACCCCATCCCCGAGTACTCGACCATGTGCCCGGCAACGATCTCGGATTCGCCCTCGACGACGTCGAACGGCGCACGGTTGGTCTCGGCCACCCCGGAGACGAAATAGATGACGAAGATCGGCAGAAGCGGCAGCCAGTTCCAGGACAGGAAGGACACACCGTGGGTCGCAAACCAGCCGCGTGACTGGGACAAGACGATCTCGGTCAGATTCAGGCTGCCTGTGACCATCAACACGACCACGAGCGCGAAGCCCATCGCGATCTCGTAGGACACCATCTGCGCGGAGGCGCGCATGGCACCCAAGAAGGCGTACTTGGAGTTCGAGGCCCAGCCGGCGATGATGATGCCGTAGACCTCGAGCGAGGTGATCGCCATCACATAGAGCAGCCCCGCGTTGATATTGCCCACTGCGCGGTCCGGACCGAAAGGGATGATCGCCCAGGCCGCGATCGCGGGCATGATGGTCATGACGGGCGCAAGCAGGAACAGCCCCTGGCTCGCGTTGGTCGGGACGATGATCTCCTTAAAGAGGAGCTTGAGCACGTCGGCAAAGGGCTGCAACCAGCCGTAGCCGACGCGGTTCGGACCGTGGCGCAGGTGCATCCAGCCAATCACTTTGCGCTCCCAAAGGGTCAGATAGGCCACCGAGATGATCAAAGGCAGCACCACGCAGACGATCTTGACCAAGCCCCAGACGAGCGGCCAGGCAAAGCCGAACACGTTTACGCCGACGTTCTCAGCCGTCTCGATCATGCCGGCTCCGCGACTTTTGCGAGCTCGAGCACACCAAAGAGCCCTGCCAAGCCCTCTGTCGCCTCGTGGGCTGCGGCGACGCGCGCGGCCCCGTCGGCCACACTCGGATCGATCCGGCAGGAGAGCTCTGCCCTGCCACCCGCCTGGCGCAACTCGACCCGGTCGCCCTGGGCGAGACCGAGACGTGCGGCCTCGCGGGCATTGATGCGCAACTCGGGAGCGCGCGCGTCGGCGGTCTTCTGCAAAGCCTCTGCGCGCCGGACCAAGGGGTCGGCGAAATAGATCGGCACATCGGCGATCCGTTCAAGACGCGCGCCCGAGAGGGTGGGCGTATGGGGCAATGCGAAGCCAAGCACCGAGCGCACCTGATTGCTGCAGCGCGCGGCGAGATCGGTCGCGCCGCCCGTGACCTCGGCCCTGACAGCCTCTGAGGTGTCGTATTCGAAGCCCTCGAGTTTCAGCAGGTTGCCCAGAACGCGCAAGACCTTCCAGGCCGGTCGCGTCTCTCCGAGAGGACGCACGACACCGTTAAAGCTCTGAGCGCGCCCTTCGGCGTTGACGAAGGTTCCGCTGGTTTCCGTGAAGGGCGCGATCGGGAGCAGCACATCGGCGTAGTCGAGGTGGACTGGCCTGAAGGCACTCATCACGACCACGAAGTCGGCCGCGTCCAGTGCGGCGCGCGCGGCACGCGGCGTGGCCGTGTCGAACTCGGGCTCGACCTGGACGAGCAGATAGGCTCGACGGGGGTTTTCGAACTGGCTGCGCGCGTTTAAGCCCTCGGCGATCGGGACGGCGCCGGCCAGATGCGCACCCACTGTATTGGCCGCCTCGGTCAGCATGCCGAGCGCAGCGCCGGTCTGGTTTGCGATCCACTGGGCCAGGAGAATGATCTGGGAGGCCTGGGGATGCTGTAAGGCCGCGTTTCCCAAGAGGATGGCCTTGCGGCTACCCGAAAGCAGCGAGCGGGCCAGCGCATCGCTATCGGGCCGCGTGGCGATCTCCAGTGGCGCTGCGACCGACTTCTCGGCGGCGATGCGTTGGGCGACCTCGGCCAAGACACCCACCCAGGCGCTCGGCGCAACCACTCTGCGCTCGGTCAGGGTCAAGAGCCAGTCATCGTCCACACTATGGAGCGAGGAGATCTCAGCACCGTGCTTGGCGGCCTGGCGCAGCCTTTGGGCGAGCAGTGGGTGATCCTTACGCAGGAAGGATCCGACGACGAGGGCGCGATCGAGCTGGCCGAATTCCTCCACGCTCATGCCGAGCCAAGGCGCACCGGCCCATTGTCCGTCGAGCGTGAAGTCGGACTGACGCAGACGCGTGTCGATGTTTTGTGAGCCCAGCCCGCGCACGAGCTTTTGCAGCAGGTAAAGCTCCTCCAGCGTACTGTGCGGCGAGGCCAGTGCGCCGATCGCCGAAGCGCCATGCTCGGCCTTGACCGCAAGGAGCCCTTCTGCCACGCGTTCGAGCGCCTCCTGCCAGTCCGCCTCGCGCCAGGCGCCGTCCTCCTTGATCATCGGCCGCACGAGCCGGTCGGGGGCATTCAAGCCCTCGTAGGAGAAGCGATCCTTATCGGAAAGCCAGCACTCGTTGATCGCCTCGTTCTCCAGCGGCACCACGCGCATGACCCGGTCATTTTTCACCTGCACGATGAGGTTCGAGCCCAGACCGTCATGCGGGCTGATCGATTTGCGGCGTGCCAATTCCCAGGTGCGCGCGGAATAGCGAAATGGCTTGGAGGTCAGGGCGCCCACCGGGCAGATGTCGATCATGTTCCCCGAAAGCTCCGAGTCGATCGTCTTGCCCACGAAGGTCGTGATCTCGGCGAACTCGCTGCGGTTGAGCATGCCCAGCTCCATGACACCCGCGATCTCCTCCCCAAAGCGCACGCAGCGCGTGCAGTGGATGCAACGGCTCATCTCCTCCATGCCCACGAGCGGGCCGACATCCTTGTGAAAGACGACGCGCTTTTCCTCGGTATAGCGCGAGGCGGACGATCCATAACCCACCGCGAGGTCCTGTAACAGGCATTCGCCGCCCTGGTCGCAGATCGGGCAGTCCAGCGGGTGGTTGATGAGCAGAAACTCCATCACGCCCCGCTGGGCCTTGATCGCCTTGTCCGAGCGCGTGTGCACGACCATGCCGGCCGTCACGGGCGTCGCGCACGCGGGCAGGGGCTTGGGTGCCTTCTCGACTTCGACCAGGCACATCCGGCAGTTGGCCGCGATCGTGAGCTTCTTGTGATAGCAAAAGTGCGGGATATAGGTGTCGAGCTTGTTGGCAGCATCCATCACCATGCTGCCCTCGAGCACTTCGACCTTCTTACCGTCCAGGGTGATTTCGATCATGGGAAGCGGCCTGGAAAATTAGACATAAGTCGGCACGAGGCATGACTTGTGTTCGATGTGATGGATGAACTCATCCCGATAGTGCTTGATGAAGGCGCGCACCGGCATCGCCGCGGCATCCCCCAAGGCGCAGATGGTCCGACCCTGGATGTTGTCAGCGACCGAGTTGAGCAGATCCAGATCCTCGAGGCGACCCTGACCGTGCTCGATGCGATGCACGACGCGGTACATCCAGCCGGTCCCCTCGCGGCAGGGTGTGCACTGACCGCAGGATTCCTCGAAGTAGAAGTAGGACAGGCGCAGCAGCGACTTGACCATGCAGCGCGTCTCGTCCATGACGATGACCGCGCCCGAGCCGAGCATGGAGCCCGCCTTGGCGATCGAGTCGTAGTCCATATCGGTCTGCATCATGGTCGCGCCGGGCAAGACGGGCGCCGAGGAGCCCCCGGGGATCACGGCCTTGAGCTTCTTGCCGCCGCGCATGCCACCGGCCAGTTCAAGCAGCTTGGCAAAGGGTGTTCCCAGCGGAATCTCGTAGTTGTCGGGCCGCTCCACATCGCCCGAGATCGAGAAGATCTTGGTGCCGCCGTTATTGGGTTTGCCGATCTTCAGGAACGCCTCGCCACCATTCAAGATGATCCAGGGGACCGCGGCGAACGTCTCGGTATTGTTGATCGTGGTCGGCTTGCCGTAGAGGCCGTAACTCGCCGGAAACGGCGGCTTGAAGCGCGGCAGACCTTTCTTGCCCTCGAGAGACTCGAGCAGCGCCGTCTCCTCCCCACAGATGTAGGCCCCATAGCCGTGCACGCCGTGGAGATGGAAGGTGAATCCGGAACCTAAGATGTTATCGCCCAGAAACCCCGCCGCGCGCGCCTCCTCGAGCGCTTCCTCGAAGCGTTCATAGGCGTCCCAGATCTCGCCGTGGACGTAGTTGTAGCCCACAGAGATCCCCATCGCATAGCCACCGATGATCATGCCCTCGATCAGGAGGTGGGGGTTGTAGCGCAGGATGTCGCGGTCTTTGAAGGTGCCCGGTTCGCCCTCATCGGAATTGCACACCAGATACTTCTGGCCCGGGAACTGGCGCGGCATGAAGCTCCACTTCAGGCCCGTCGGAAAACCTGCACCGCCGCGTCCGCGCAGGGCCGATGCCTTTAGCTCGGCGATGATGGCCTCGGGCGTGATCTTGTTCTCGAGAATCTTCTTCAACGCGCTGTAGCCGCCGCGCTTCTGGTAATCGGCCAGGCGCCAGTTCTTGCCGTCCAGTCCGGACAGGATCTGGGCGCTGATATGACGATCGTGGAGGGAAGTGGGCATCTTCGAGCCTATTTGAGTTCGTCGAGCAGCGCGTCAATCTTGGCCTGGCTCATGAAGCTGCACATGCGCTTGTTGTTCACAAGCATGACTGGAGCGTCGCCGCAGGCACCCATGCATTCGCCCTCGATCAGGGTAACGCGTCCATCCGAGCTGGTCTGGCCGAACTCAACACCGAGCTTGCCTTTGAGGTAGTCGCCGGCACACTCGCCGCCCGATAGGGCGCATGGCAGATTGGTGCACACGCTGATCTTGAAGCGCCCGACCGGCTTGACGTCGAACATGTTGTAAAAGGTGGCCACTTCCTGGACAGCGATCGGTGGCAGATCGAGATAGCTCGCGACCTCCTCGATCACCGGGGTTGACACCCAGCCGTACTGGTCTTGCGCGATCGCGAGCGCCGCGATTACAGCTGACTGCTTGCCCGCTGGCGGATACTTCGCCACCTCGCGGTCGATGCGCTTCTGGGATTCTGGGCTAAGGGGCATGGTGATGGTTTGGGTTCTGGGTTCTCGCCTGGTCAGCGATCGATCTCGCCGAACACGATGTCGAGCGTTCCAATAATCGTCACAACGTCGGCCAGCATGTGACCGCGCGACATTTCGTCCAGACTCTGCAGATGCGGGAAGCCGGGAGCCCGGATCTTCACGCGGAATGGCTTGTTGGCACCGTCGGAGACGAGATAGATGCCAAACTCTCCCTTGGGATGCTCGACCGCCGCGTAGGCTTCGCCCGGCGGCACGTGAAAACCTTCGGTAAAGAGCTTGAAGTGGTGAATCAGCTCTTCCATGTTCTCTTTCATCCCGACGCGCTGCGGTGGCGCGACCTTGTGATTGTCGGTCATCACCGGTCCGGGATTATTGCGTAGCCACTCGATGCATTGCTTGATGATGCGGTTCGACTGGCGCAGTTCCTCGACGCGACACAGGTAGCGGTCGTAACTGTCGCCGTTGACTCCGACCGGCACATCGAACTCAAGCAGGTCATAGACCTCGTAGGGTTGCTTTCTGCGCAGGTCCCATTCAACTCCCGAGCCACGCAGCATCGGACCGGTGAAGCCCAGCGCCAGTGCGCGCTCGGGACTGACTACCCCGATACCCACCAACCGCTGCTTCCAGATTCGATTGTCGGTCAGAAGCGTTTCGTACTCGTCGACATAGTGCGGAAAGCGATTGGTGAAGCCCTCGATGAAATCGAGCAGGGAGCCCTGTCGAGTCTCATTGAGCTCGGCAACCGCCTTGGCGTTCTTCCACTTCGAAGTCTTGTACTGCGGCATGGTGTCGGGCAGGTCCCGATAGACGCCGCCCGGACGGTAGTAGGCCGCGTGCATGCGCGCGCCCGAGACCGCCTCGTAGCAATCCATCAGGTCTTCGCGTTCGCGAAACGCGTACAGGAATACCGCCATCGCACCCACGTCCAGACCGTGCGCGCCGATCCACAGCAGGTGATTCAGGATGCGCGTGATTTCATCGAACATCACGCGGATGTACTGCGCGCGCAGCGGAACTTCAATGCCCATCAATTTCTCGATGGCCATGACGTAGGCGTGCTCGTTGCACATCATCGAGACGTAGTCGAGCCGGTCCATATAGGGGACCGACTGCAGGAAGGTGCGCTGTTCGGCGAGCTTTTCAGTGGCGCGGTGCAAGAGTCCGATGTGCGGATCGGCGCGCTGCACGACTTCCCCGTCCAGCTCCAGGATCAGACGCAATACGCCGTGTGCCGCGGGATGCTGCGGCCCGAAGTTGAGGGTGTAATTCTTGATCTCTGCCATCTCAGCGCAGCCCTCCGTAGCCCTGCTCGCGGATCACGCGCGGCACGTTATTGCGCGGCGCGATGGTAACCGGCTGGTAAATGACGCGTTTTTGTTCCGGGTCATAGCGCATCTCGACATTGCCTGAAACCGGGAAATCCTTGCGAAACGGATGCCCGACAAAGCCGTAGTCGGTGAGCAGGCGACGCAGGTCGGGATGGCCCTCGAAGATCACGCCAAACAGATCGAAGGCTTCGCGCTCGAACCAGCCTGCGCTCGGCCATATCTCGACGAGCGTCGGCACCAGCGGGAAATCGTCGTCAGCAGCGAAAACGCGCAGCCGCACGCGCCAGTTGTGTTTCAGGCTCAACAGGTGCGAGACCGCCGCAAAGCGCGGACCACTCCATTGCGTATGCGCGTAGCCCTGATAGTCCATGCCGCACAGATCGATCAGCTGCTCAAATTGCAGATCGGGGTGATCGCGTAGTGCAGTGGCAGCAGCCAGACTGTGTTCAGCGGCGACCTCAATGGTAATTTCGCCCAGAGCGACGACGAGAGACTTGAGCGAATCCCCGAGCACCGCGCGCAGGGCCGCCTCCAAGGTATTCAATCTTGTGGTCATGTGGGATGTCGGGGCGGTAGCAGTTGGATGAATGGCATCAGTCGCGCGCGATCGTACTGGTGCGTTTGATCTTGTTCATGAGTTGCAGTACGCCGTACATCAGCGCCTCGGCCGTGGGTGGGCAACCCGGTACGTAGATGTCGACCGGAACAATCCGATCACAGCCGCGCACCACCGAGTAGGAGTAGTGATAGTAACCGCCGCCATTGGCGCACGAGCCCATCGAAATCACCCAGCGTGGCTCGGTCATCTGGTCGTACACCTTGCGCAGTGCCGGCGCCATCTTGTTGCACAGGGTACCGGCGACGATCATGACGTCGGACTGACGCGGACTCGGACGAAAGATGACGCCAAAGCGATCCATGTCGTAGCGCGCCGCGCCCGCGTGCATCATCTCGACCGCGCAGCAGGCAAGACCGAAAGTCATTGGCCAGAGCGAGCCGGTACGCGTCCAGTTGATAAGCGCGTCGGCCGTGGTGGTCACGACCCCCTTGGATAAAACGCCCTCAATGCTCATGTTCGCAGCGCCTTGTAACTAGTACGGGATGGCATCACTGCCAATCGAGTGCTCCCTTTTTCCAGATGTACCAGAAGCCGACCAGGAATTCGAGAACGAATACCACCATCGTCATATAGCCATACAGGCCCAGTTCGCGCAGCGCGACGGCCCACGGGAAAAAGAATGCCGTTTCCAGATCGAAGAGGATGAACAGAATGGCGATGAGGTAGTAGCGCACGTCAAAACGCATGCGCGCGTCTTCAAATGCCTCAAAGCCGCACTCGTAGGGAGAAAGCTTCTGGCTGTCCGGGCGGCTCGGTGCGATCAGGTTGCCGGTGACCATCGCCGCGCAACCGATAAATGTGCCCACCAGAATGAATAGAAGGACTGGAAAGTAGGGTTCGAGATTCACGGCTTGCATCCCTCCAGGTACTTGCGCGTTGCCCAGCCATTCGGAAATCACGGACCAGATCCGAGTCGCGATTTGCAGGGGCGTACGCCCATCTGCCACATCGCACCGACCCTGGCGCGTTGCTGCTTTGGTGCCGACGGCGAGACTCGAACTCGCACAGCTTTCGCCACTACCCCCTCAAGATAGCGTGTCTACCAATTTCACCACGTCGGCATTGCCAGCAAACCCGGTCTGGACCGGGTCCGCCTTACTTCGGAATCTCGTTCGACTTGCCAGCCGGCGCCTCGGGCGCAGGCGGCGTAGCCTGGGCGGGCAATGACGCCGGTATCGCATCGCTCTTTGGTGCCGGCAGCGACTGAGCCGGCAGATTATCGGTCCCAACCGGCGCGACCTTGGGCCGGCTGCTCGCAAAATAGCTCAAAGCCAGCGTGCAGGCAAAGAAAGTCGCCGCCAGGATCGCCGTCGAGCGCGACAGGAAATTGGCCGAGCCGGTCGCCCCGAACAGGCTGCCTGAGGCGCCCGAGCCAAAGCCGGTCCCCATGTCGGCACCCTTGCCGTGCTGAAGCAGCACCAGGAGGATGATGCCCAGGGCTGACGCCAGCATCACCACGAAAACCACGTTACGTACGATGTCCATTCTTGTCCTGTCGCGGGCTCGTCACGCGTTTGCCGCACTGACGATCCCCAAAAATTCACCGGCCACCAGGGCCGCCCCGCCAATCAGCCCGCCATCGATGTCGGGCATTGCAAACAACTGGCCCGCATTGGCCGCCTTGACGCTGCCACCGTAGATGATCGGCATCGTCCGTCCCGCCTGTTCGTGGCGCTCGCTGACCTGCTCGCGCAACCAACCATGCACTTGCTGCGCCTGCTCGGCTGTCGCCGTCTTGCCAGTGCCGATCGCCCATACCGGTTCGTAGGCCAGCACCAGCTTGTCCAACGCCGCCGCGTCGACCGACTCCAGCACCGCAGCCAGCTGCTCGGCTACCTGCGCCCGGGTCCGCCCCGCCTCGCGCTGCGCGAGTGTTTCGCCCACGCAGACGATTGGCGTCATGCCCGCCGCCAGCACTCGAAGAGCCTTTCGGGCAACCAGCTCGCTGGTCTCACCGCACTGCCCGCGCCTCTCGGAATGCCCGACGATCACATATTGGCACGCAAAATCGGCCAGCATGGCTGCGGATACCTGCCCGGTGAAGGCGCCGCCCTGCTCTGCGCTCACATCCTGGGAGCCCCAGGTGAGCGCGCGCGCGTCAAGCAGCTGCTGCATCTGGGCCAGATAGGGAAACGGCGCGCACACCGCCACCTTGCAGCGAAGCTCGCGCGGCAGGCCTTCCAGGATCGCATGCACCAGCGCAGCGTTGTCCGAGCGGCTGCCGTGCATCTTCCAGTTTCCGACAACCAGTTTTTGGCGCTGCAACATCATCGATGCGTGATTTCCGAAGCCTGTAAATTGTAACGGCTTTGCCTCAGTACGGTCAAATCGGCGCAGCCCCTGTCCGGACTAGCACAAGGCAGGTGCGTTGCGCCGCCGCATGGACCTAGTTGACTGCCAGAACCAGCTTGCCGATGTGCTCGCTGCTCTCCATCAGGCGATGGGCTTCGCTGGCGTTTTCAAGCGCAAAAGTCTTGAAAATTGTCGGCTTCACGAGGCCGCTCTCGATCAACGGCCAGACGCGGCCGTAGAGTTGCTCCGCGATCGCCGCCTTGAAGGCGACTGAGCGCGGTCGCAGCGTAGACCCCGTGACCGTGAGACGCCGACGCAGTATCTGGCCGACATCCACTTCGGCCTTGCTGCCACCAAGCAGCGCGATGATGGCGAGGCGCCCGTCATCGGCCAGGCAATTGATCTCGCGCGGCACATAGCTGCCGGCGACCATGTCCAGAATCACGTCCACCCCGCGCCCATTGGTCAACTCCTTGACGACGGCGCCAAAGTCCTCGCTTCGGTAGTTGATGCCGCGCTCGGCACCCAGTGCCTCGCAGGCGCGCACCTTGACATCACTGCCAGCCGTCGCAAAGACCCGGTGCCCGAGTGCGCGACAGAGCTGGATTGCGGTTACCCCGATGCCGCTTGTCCCACCCTGTACGAGGAGCGTCTCACCGCTCGCCAGCCGCGCGCGATCGAAGACGTTGCTCCACACAGTAAAAAATGTCTCCGGCAGGCAGGCCGCCTCGGAGTCCGATAGTCCCTTGGGTACCGGCAGGCAATTGGCAAGCGGGGCCGCGCAGAACTCGGCGTAGCCGCCACCCTGCACCAGCGCGCACACCCTCTGACCGACGTAAAAGGGAGAGCCCGCGAGGTCACCATCGACGATCGTGCCGGCGACTTCGAGTCCGGGCAGATCCGACGCACCCGCCGGCACCGGATAGTGACCCGCGCGTTGCAGGCAGTCGGGTCGATTTACGCCGGCAGCGCCGACCTTGATGAGCAATTCGCCCGGCTTTAGCTGCGGTTGCTCGCGCTCGCAAACCTGCAAAACTTCAGGTCCACCGGGTACCGTGATCTCAATTGCTTTCATTGCATTTCCATGACTGGGCTACGCGCCGTATGCTACCCCAGCTTCGGGTGCTTGGCGGCAGCGCGCAGGAGGAACATCGCTCATCCTTAAGGTGCGCCGGCCGGGGCGGGACAAGTAATTCGATTTAGGCTCGAGCAATCGCAGGTCGCCCGTGAGTGCGAGTGGGCTCAGTCGCCAGTGAGCTACTGATTGCTCCCCCGCTTTATCGCCTCTAGAGTCTCGATCCGCGCTCGCAAAGTATCCATTTCAGAAGAAAGCATTTTATCGGTTACGTAGGGGCTTGCCTCCTTGTCCGCTGCCTTCTTGAGTGCGATCTTGTCTTGGGCGAGCGCCAGATCGGGCTTGCCGAGGGCAAATCCCGCAGCGCTCTTGAGATACAGCGCGGTTGCCTTGCTCTTTTCCAACGAGAAGTGCGTAGTTGCGACGGAGCCGATTGCCGCACCCACAAGCGCACTCACTAGTGTTAGCGAAAAGTGTCGGATTCTGCCCATGCCGATTGCTACTTCCCCTAATAATCAACCCAGCTTCGTACCATAGTACCTTGGTCAGTCGTAGGGATCGACCTCTTGAATCCGGTTCGCCTTCGGGACTGCCGGGCGCCGCCAGCGAGGCGCCAAAAGACAAAGGGCGCGCCGTCTGGCGCGCCCTTGGCGTCAGTGCTCGAAGAGTTTAGCTCTGCGGTTCCTGCACGGCGCTTGCGACTTCGGGGGCAGGCTGCTCCTTGGGAGCAGCAAGCGCCTTCATCGACAGGCGCAGGCGACCCTTGTCATCGGCCTCGAGCACCTTGACCTTCACGACCTGGCCTTCCTTGAGGTAGTCGGCGACGGCGTTGACGCGCTCCTGAGCGATCTGGCTGATATGCAAGAGACCATCCTTGCCGGGCAGTACCTGAACGATGGCACCGAAGTCGAGCAGCTTTAGGACGGTACCTTCGTAGACCGAGCCGACTTCCACTTCGGCGGTGAGCTCTTCAATGCGCTTTTTCGCGAGCTGGCCGGCGGCCGCGTCGATCGACGCAATGGTCACCAGACCTTCGTCGTTGATGTCGATCTGGGTATGCGTCTCCTCGGTCAGCGCACGGATCGTCGCGCCGCCCTTGCCGATCACGTCGCGGATCTTCTCGGGATTGATGCGGATGGTGATCAGACGCGGAGCAAAGTCGGAGAGCTCGGTCTTCGAATGCGGCAAGGCGATCTGCATCTGGGCGAGGATGTGCATGCGACCTTCGCGTGCCTGAGCCAGCGCCGCCTGCATGATTTCCTTGGTGATGCCCTGGATCTTGATGTCCATCTGCAGCGCAGTGATCCCGGCCGTGGTGCCGGCGACCTTGAAGTCCATGTCGCCCAAGTGATCCTCGTCACCCAGAATATCGGTCAGCACGGCAAACTTGCTGCCTTCCTTGATCAGACCCATCGCGACACCGGCCACGTGTGCCTTCATCGGCACGCCAGCGTCCATCAGTGCCAGGCAGCCACCGCAAACGGACGCCATCGACGAGGAACCGTTGGACTCGGTGATCTCCGAGACGACTCGGATCGAATAGCTAAATTCCTCGGGGCTTGGCAGGCAGGCAACCAGCGCGCGCTTGGCCAGTCGACCGTGACCGATCTCGCGGCGCTTTGGAGTTCCGACGCGTCCGGTCTCGCCGGTCGCGAACGGGGGCATGTTGTAGTGAAGCATGAAGCGTTCGCGGTATTCGCCCATCAAGGCGTCGATGATCTGCTCGTCGCGCGCGGTACCGAGGGTGGCAATCACCAGGGCCTGGGTTTCACCGCGGGTGAACAGTGCCGAGCCATGCGTGCGCGGTAGCACTCCGGTGCGAATCGAGATCGGACGCACGGTGCGCGTGTCGCGGCCATCGATGCGCGGATCGCCTTCGAGAATCTGATTGCGCACGATCTTGGATTCCAGATCGAACAGGATATTCGAGACCTCGACTTCGTCGGGAACCGTGCCACCAACCTGCTGCGCCTCTTCGGTGAGCTTGGTCATGACAAAGCTCGACACCGCCTTGAGCTTCTCGGTGCGCAGCTGCTTTTCGCGGACCTGGTAGGCCGCGCGCAGGTCAGACTCAGCGAAGTGGCGCACGCGCGCAATCAGCGATTCATTCTTGGCCGCTGGTGCCCACTGCCACTCGGGTTTACCGCCCTCGCGCACCAGTTCGTGGATGGCGTTGATGGCTGCCTGCATCTGTTCATGTCCAAATACCACGGCGCCGAGCATTACTTCTTCGGAGAGCTGCTTGGCTTCGGATTCAACCATCAGCACCGCCTGTTCGGTCCCGGCGACAACCAGGTCCAGCTGCGAAGTGGTGAGTTGCGTCTTGGTCGGGTTGAGCAGGTACTGTCCGTCTATGTAAGCCACGCGTGCGGCGCCGATCGGACCGGCAAATGGAATCCCCGAGACGGCCAGCGCAGCCGAAGCGCCGATCATGGCCGGGATATCGGGATCGATTTCGGGATTGACCGAGACGACGTGGATGATGACCTGCACGTCGTTATAAAAACCTTCCGGGAACAGCGGGCGCAGCGGGCGATCGATCAGGCGCGAGGTGAGCGTTTCCTTTTCGCTCGGCCTTCCTTCGCGCTTGAAAAATCCACCGGGAATACGGCCGGCGGCGTAGGTCTTCTCGACATAGTCAACCGTCAGAGGGAAGAAGTCCTGGCCGGGCTTGGGCTTTTTCGCGGCGACCACGGTCGCGAGCACGACGGTATCTTCGACAGTGACGAGGACCGCGCCGCCTGCCTGGCGCGCGATTTCGCCGGTTTCGAGAGTGACCTGATGCTGTCCGTACTGGAAGGTCTTGGAGATTTTATTGAACACGTTATTTCCTTTCGCTATGGCCCGGTATGTTCCAGGTGCACCGGTACACCTCATCCGCGACAATGAAGCCCCGGCATGCGTCTAGCAAACTGCTACTGGGGACTCTGGGACGCCACGCCAGACCGGTCCCGACAGGCCTGGCGATCAAGCAAAAACAAAAAGCCCGCGTCAGCAAGCTGGCGCAGGCTAGGTGCAGCGATACTGGGAGGCAGGTGCTGCGAACAAGTGCAATTATTTACGCAGACCGAGTTTTTCGATCAGCGCGCGATAACGATCCGCGTCCTTGCCCTTGAGGTAGTCAAGCAGTTTGCGACGACGGCTGACCATGCGCAGCAGACCGCGCCGCGAATGATGGTCCTTGACGTGCGCCTTGAAGTGCGGCGTCAATTCGTTGATGCGTGCCGTGAGAAGCGCGACCTGAACTTCCGGGGACCCGGTGTCATTCTGGGCGCGAGCGTGAGCGGCAACGATGTCCGCCTTGTTCAAATTGGCAAATGCCATATCCAGACTCCTTATACAAGCGGCCGCAACTGGATGGGTCGCGCCGTGACGGAAAAGCCGAGGATTATAACCGAATTCAAGCCCTAACGCCAGCGGATTCAGGGCTTGGCCGGGGTTCCGGGGGCCGGGGCTGTGCGCTGGCGCAGCGCCTCATAGAGGCACACGGCGCTGGCCACGCTGACATTCAGGCTCTCGACCACGCCGTGCATCGGTATGCGCACCAGCTCGTCACACAATTCCCCGGTGAGACGGCGCATGCCGCTACCCTCGGCGCCAAGCACCAGCGCGAGCGGTCCGCGCAGATCGCACGCGTAGAGCTCGCCTGCCCCGTCGTCGCTGGTACCAACGATCCGCACACCATGCTCGCGCAGCTCACGCAGGGTACGCGCGAGATTGGTTACCGTGATGTAGGGCATATGCTCGGCTGCGCCACTGGCGACCTTGGCGACGGTTGCGTTCACGCTGGCCGCGCGATCCTTTGGAACAATCACGGCATGCACGCCAGCGCCGTCGGCAACGCGCAGGCACGCCCCGAGATTGTGGGGATCGGTAATGCCGTCGAGCACCAGAAAGAACGGGTCCCCGGTAATGACGTCAAGCACCTCGTCGAGCGTACGCGCTATGCCCAGCTCCTCGGCACGCGCGACGACTCCCTGGTGGTGGGCACCTGGCGCCAGACCGTCCAGGCGCTCTGGCTTGACTGCCATGACGCGCACCCCGAGCGATTGCGCGAGTTCCAGAAAGCTCTGCATGCGCTGGTCGCGTCGGCGCTCGTCCACATAGACCTCGGAGACGCTCGCCGGCTCGCGGCGCAAGCGCGCCGCGACTGCATGAAATCCGTAGAGAACGCGCGCGCCGGCCATTTAGCGCTTGCGGCGTTGCGCCTTGCCGGCCGTCTTGCCCGCTGCGGCACGACCCTTGCCGGCCGATTTCACGTGCTCGGCGCTTTCGCTCGCCTTGGCGCCTGGACGCGGCTTGGCGGCACGTTTGGCCGGACTCTTGGTGGCGGGTTTGCGTCCCTCGGTAATTTCGTCAGGCAGCACGCCGCGCATGAGCTCCTGGTAGGTAGCGCCCTTGACGAGCCGGAACTCGATTTTGCGCGCCTCGAGATCGACTCGCGAGACCTGTACCGTCAATCCTTCGGTCAGGCGATAGCGCTGCCCCGTGCGTTCGCCACGCAGCTCGTGCATCGCCTCGTTGAACTGAAAGTAGTCAGTGCCAAGTTCAGAGACATGAACCAGTCCCTCGACAAACAGATCGTCAAGCGTGACGAACAGGCCGAAGGGCGCGACCCCCGAGATGGTGCCGCGAAACTGTTCACCTACGCGCTCGCGCATGAAGTAGCACTTAAGCCACGCCTCGACGTCGCGGCTGGCTTCGTCGGCGCGGCGCTCGTTGGCTGAGCATTGCACCCCGAACTGCTCCCAGACCTGATGCACACGCTGCAGCTCCTCCTTGGTCGGACTGCGTCGTGATCGCGCACTCTCAAGCGGCTGGATCTCGCCGTGCGGCATGCTCGGCACGTATTTCTTGCCCGCCAGCAAGGCCTTGATGACCCGATGGGTCAACAGGTCGGGATAACGCCGGATGGGTGAAGTGAAATGCGCGTAGCCCGCATAGGCAAGCCCGAAGTGGCCACCATTGTCCGGGCTGTAGATCGCCTGCTGCATCGAGCGCAGCAACATGGTCTGCAGGAGCGCGATGTCGGGCCGACCCTGGATGCGTACCGTCAGGTCCGCATAGTCGCGCGCCTGGGGATCGTCGCCGCCCGCGAGCGTCAGCCCGAGGGTGCGCAAGAAGGTGCGCAGGCTGGCCAGTTTCTCGGGGGTCGGTCCGTCGTGCACGCGATAGAGCCCCGGATGTTTGGCGCGCGTCATGAAGTCGGCCGCGCACACATTGGCGGCAAGCATGCATTCTTCGATCAACTTGTGCGCATCGTTGCGAACCCGGGGCAGGATCTGCTCGATCTTGCCAAGCGGGTTGCAGACGATATAGGTCTCGGTGGTATCAAAGTCGATGGCACCGCGCGCCTGGCGCGCCTCAAGCAGCGCATGAAACAGCGCCTGCAGATTCTGCAAATGCGGCAAGAGCTCGGGACGCGCTTGAGCGGTCGGCCCCTCCGGAGCGGCCAGCATGCTCCAGACCTCGTTATAGGTCAGACGAGCCGCCGAGTGCATGACGGCATTGAAGAATTGGTATGCGCCAATCTCGCCATCGGCGTTGATCACCATGTCGCACGCGAGCACGAGGCGATCCACGCGTGGATTGAGCGAACACAGGCCGTTGGATAGTTTTTCGGGCAGCATCGGTATGACGCGTCGCGGGAAGTACACCGAGGTGCTGCGCTCGAATGCCGAGACGTCGAGCGCACTGCCCGGCTGCACGTAGTGACTCACGTCCGCAATCGCAACGATCAGGCGCCAGCCGGTGCGCTTACCGGCCAGCGGCTCGCAATACACCGCATCATCGAAGTCGCGCGCGTCCTCGCCGTCGATGGTAACGAGCGGTATGTCGCGCAGATCGATCCGACCATCCAGATCCTTCTTCTGCACAGCATCCGGCAATTGCTCGGCCTGTGCGAGGACCTCTCTCGAAAACACGTGCGGAACGTCGAACTTGCGCACGGCAATCTCGATTTCCATGCCCGGGTCGTCAATCTCGCCGAGCACTTCAGCAATGCGTCCGATCGGTTGCGTGTAGCGTGAGGGCTGCTCGATGATTTCAACGGCTACGACCTGCCCCGGCTGCGCCTTGTGGTTCTCGCTGGGTGGAATCAGGATGTCGTGCTTGATGCGCTGGTCTTCGGGAACAACCACAAACACGCCGCGCTCGTTGAGCAATCTGCCGACGAGCTTGTTGGTACGCCTCTCGGTGACTTCGACGATGACGCCCTCGGGCTTGCCACGGTAGTCGCCGCCGGTGAGCTTGATCAGTACGCGGTCGCCATGCAGTACCTTGAGCATCTCGCGCGGCGCGAGCCAGATATCCGGTCGCTGCCCATCGTCGCGAATGAGAAATCCGAATCCGTCGCGATGACCGACCACGCGGCCGGCCACGAAATCAAGCTTGGTCGCAAGCAGGAGAACACCCTTGCGATTAGGCATGAGCTGGCCATCACGCTCCATCGCCGACAGGCGCCGCTCAAAGCCTTCCATCTCGGCACCGCTTACACCAAGCTGGGTCGCAAGCTCTTCGGGACGCAACGGCCGGTCGGCGCCGCGCAGCACGCCAAGGATCTGCTCCCGACTGGGAACCGGATAGGTAAATTTGCTGGCGATCCCGTCGGGATCAAACTCATCAGTTGAGGCGCGACGCGCGTTCTTCCTGGCGCCGCTACGCGGTGATTGTTCTGAACTACTTTTCGGTGGTGTCACAGTTTGAATGTTACAAAGGTTGACGCTGGCATGCGGACGTGGTGCCGCAGTATGACGTGATATTAAGGCGCCTATAGCTCGGATAGCTAAAGGGGGCAGGAAAATGAAGTATCGTCTCGATATGGATATAGAGATTCTGTCACGCGGAAATTAAGCTCTTTAGATAGTTAGGGGTCTGTTTAGAAGCCAGCAATCCATCCGTCATCCTCTTCAACAGTTTTTGAGACACGTCCTGTTGAGGAAATGCCACTTGATCGCTAACCAATCTCTTCAAGTGGTCCGATTGATCTAGCCGAGCGTGTCGGTACGCGATATAGCTAGGTTGCGAAACGAAAGGGTGTTCGCCTGGAGAAACCAAGCACGTTTCATCGTGGGGAGCCAGTCGAACAGTGCAAAGGCAAACCGATATGCAGGTGTTCGGAGCGTATCCCTCAAAATTCGAGGGATTGGTCAAGAGCACGAAAAGATGCTTCCCCTGTTCTCCAGAAGGTATGAGCAGGCTTGACCCGGCCACGCAAGCCCATCCAGACACAAGCTAGCCCCCAGAAAGAACCAGCTCAAGCTTTCTCTGACTGCAGAGACGCTTTTCTATCTCTTTCGCTACTTCTGGGGTGTACCCGACACATCGGAGTAGGCGCGCGTATGGAATGGGAGTAGATGAGTTGTCAGGGTCTTCCCACTCGTTACATATGTCGTGGGTTAAGTCACGAAGTTGAAACCCTGTCATGTGCCCGTAATTTGCCCACATTAGCTCTAGGATCTCTAGGTCGGCGTCACTCAAAAGCGGCAAATCCCTCCGAGCATCATGGACCTCACGCGATAGCGCCAAATCGTGATTTTCTCTGTCAGCAACCCAAGAGTCCCATCCGTCAGGAGAAGACTCTCTCAAGCCGTTCATGTGATTCAAGGTGTGCGACAACACCGGCCCATGTTCCATCGACACGAGCCTGTCGCCAATCATCGGCTCCCCATATTTTCGAAGGGACTCGCGTTCTGCCAGATACATCAACTTCATCAACTTCAATAGGCTCAAACGGCCGTTGACCCCGCGATGTAGAAAATAGGCAGCGGCCTGCGCGGATTTTTTTTCGTTGAACAGCATTCGGCCAGTTTAACAGGTACATGACGGTCTTGACAATCCCCATGATTTGTGGTCATGGAGAGCACTTCCCTCAAGGAAACAAGATACTCAATCAGCCAGCGCCGCAATCTCCTCCAGCGTCCAAACGTGGTCATTAATTCCTGCTTCCATGGCTGGCGTCACACGCAGCGTCTTGTGGATGCGCCCGAAATTGTAGAACATGAAGTGCAGCGCGATTGCATGTTCGTGATTCTCAATTTTCTTGCTGAATCCGTTCGTCAAACGCGTAAAGCGACGATTCGTCATGCGCATCGTCAGATTCTGGCGCTCAACGTAGCTGGTCGAAATGTGCTCAGGATCGGGGTTTCCTGAAACCGTACCTATTATCGTCCCCCGTACTTCTTGCGGCGAATAACGGCGTTCCTGGATACCCCCGGCAGGCGCGCCATAGAGCTTCTGCAGCATCGCGTAGTCGATATGCCCTGAGAAGGCATCATCCACGGCGTGCAGGTAGGACTTGAAGCCGTCTGTGGTCAACTGCACGCGATTCTTTAGACGCGAGGCTAGATCGGTCATGAACTCGTAGGCTGACTCCGAAGTACGGTCACCGACAAACCATCCGGCAATCAGCTTTGTGTCGGCGCAGATCGCGGTCCACGTCCATACGTCACCACGCCCTTTGGCGAAATCTGCCTCTGGCGTGCTCTTTTGCTTCGAATAGCAAAAAGCCCAGATCTCGTCGCATTGAAGACGTTTGCAAGGAAGATTCGTCAGCACCTGGGCCTGATACATCGCGCACGCATAGCCCACGTCCACGAGGAGCTTGGTGACCGTGTTGATGGACACATCGCAGAGCCGTGAAGTCGAGCGCAAGCTATTCCCCTCGACTAGGCAGTGGAGAATCTTTGCGCGGTCTTTCAGGGTTAGGCGGTTCATTGATTTCCTCAAGCATTCGTTTCATATTGAATTATATGCTTGAGCAAATGAAAGTCAAGGCTTTTCATGAGTTAAAGGAAGTCCAGTGCGACGAAATCTGGTCCTTTACTTTATTCCAGTGAAATCATATGATTATCAATGCAATGGGGTGACGGGCCGGGGACGATCCGGCGCTCCCCGACTCCTAATCGGGTGCTCTACCGTTAAGCTACCGCCACCATTGCTTGCGTCTGCACCACAGCGCCCCAGTTGAGCCTCCCGCCAAGGATCAAGCTCTTCTGGGGCGTAGTTTTTTCACGGCCTCGCAATCCGGTGGTGCACGGGGGTATGCGTTAGGCCCGGTCTATATCATGGCAATAACCCCGTATTTTCTTTGCTAGGATCTCTGGTCAGCGCGTAGTTCGAGAAGCCTGTCTTTGACAGAATTCCCTCCGAAACCATCTTGCTGAGCTGACTGCCCACAGTGTTCAGATTGACCTTTGGATCAATCGATTGACACCATCCCAACACGTCTGACTTCGGGAGTTCATCTGAGAGCATTCGAAATGCGTCGAGGATCATTTCCCGGATGGTCTTTCCGGGCATAGAGCTGGTGGTGCTCCAGTCAATTCCTGGGGTTACATCGAGTGGGGCCGTAGGAGCAAGCACCGAGAGGGCGCCTTGCCCACGGTTCTGGCCTCCTAGACCGGAGGCAAGAGCTGCCAGAGGACTCGAAAGTGCTGGCTGGAAACCACTGAGCACTTCCAGCGTGATCGATAGCTTCCTTTCTTGCTGCTCTAGTTCCAGCACTGCCGTGCGCGCGGTCTGGAGGTTAGAGCGAACCTCGTGCAAGCGAGCCGCTACCTGATTGATGTCGATGAGATTTTGACTTTCCATCGGAGCATCTTACAGGCAATCCGAGTAAAAGTAAAAGAAAGAAATACCTGTGGGTAAAGTTAAGCTGGCTTAAGTATTTCACCCCTTCTTATTGCCCCATCTTGCCTTGGCGGCATCGGAAGATATTTTCGAGCGCTTCTCAGGAGTGAGCGCGGCAGAGCGTTGCGCCCCGCCTTTGAGACCTCCCTTACGGCCTGCTTCAACCCGCACAGCCATCTTTCCGGCATCGGGGTCTTTATCCTGCACTTCACCAGTCGCTATGCCGACTATGAGGTGCGCAAGTTGATTGGGATCACGCGGACGTTTTGGTTTCGTAGCCATGCACCAAGTATAGCGGGCACGAAATTATTTTCTCCCGCGTAACAATCAACTTGAGACACTACCTACTTTTCTTATCGGTTGACAAATTCAATGATCTCTATAGAATTCTGCGTTCGCTTTTGACCATCGCCCAGATGGCGGAATTGGTAGACGCACTAGGTTCAGGTCCTAGCGGTGGCAACACTGTGGAGGTTCGAGTCCTCTTCTGGGCACCAGCACCATCCGGCCAAAGCCCATAAAAAATAGCACAGGCTTTCGGACTACCGGACGTGCAGGGTTGCTAAGCGTGTTCGCAGTTTTGATGTGCCGCCAATTTAGTGGCGGGCTCCGCCCCCCAGCCTCAGTTGAAAAGCCGCGCGGTGCGTCGCAGCATGCATTCTACCCGACGCTGGCCCGTGCCGGTACTTGCGTGGGGGATCGCCGCGACCTACTCGCGACGCCTGGCTTGTTCGCGCATACCCGCCCACGGCCCGAGTCGGCCCTAGGCCTTGGTGAGGCGCTCTGCGAGCTTGATGGGCGCCTTGGCCCGATAGCTCGCCTCGAGCAGCCTGCGGACGGCGGTCGACCGCGCCAGGGCCAGGTTCACGCGCAGACCGACAACCTTGGCACCCCAGTGCAGCGCTTCATAGATCTGTGGATCGGCCGCCAGCAGCGGTGCGCGCAGCGTTTCGTCGACGAACAAGTTGACCGTCGAGCCGTCCAGGGGTGCCGTGGCGAAAATCCTGCCGCCTACCCGAAACGAGGTGAGATGGAAATGTGCCTGCTCCCGGACTTCGGGCAAACCCAGCGCGAAGGCACGCACGGCAGCAAATTTCATCGTCTTCCGAATCCCTCATCGTGAGTGCAACGCGACTCGCGGGTGATCGAAAAACGAGCTTAGCGCACCCGGATCAGGTACGCGAGAGGAAGAAAAAGACCGCCCCGATTGCAGGGCGGAAAGACAGGACTAATCTATGCGCTGGTCGCGCGGCGCGTGCGCAGCAATCTCAGGCGTGCCCGCGGCACCACCAGCGGAGCCTGGCCGCGCCAGTCGGCCAGCAGGCTCTCAAGTCGACCCAATGCCGGTCGTGCCCGCACGCTGCGGGGCACTGCGAGGCCGGCGCTCTGTGGCAGCAGTTTGATGCGACGACGCACCCGTCCCCGGGTAGTTCGAATGACGATAACCGGACGGCTGCGACGGTGCAGATGATGGATTACACGCATGGTCGCGGCACAAGCGAGGATGACCGCGCACACGAGCGCAGTCAGCAGTGCCATCATGCCAAACACGATCAACATGGCCTCGCCGGTCTGGGTTTGCAGGTAGTTGCTCATCATGGTTGCGACTCCGCTTTCATTGGGTAAGTTCGGTGCCGGTGTGGCTCGCTTCAGGGCACCCACGTATTGTTGGCGCAGCGCAGCGTGGCGTCCTAAAGTGCGCCTTAAGGGTTCTAAAACCTGCGCCCCGAGAATTTGCCGAAGGCGCTGTGCAAAAATGCCGATGCGCTCTTGCGACGCTGACCGCAGAGTCAGTGCTGGCGTGCCATCTGGCTCAAGTGGATGTCTCGAACCGACTCGAATCCCATGCGTCGGTAGAGCTCGATAGCGTGATAATTCGCACACGCGACCTGGAGCCAGGAAGTTACGCCCAGGCGCCGATGCCGGCGCGCAAGCTGCCAGATCAGCGCTGCCGCCAGACCCTGGCCGCGAAATCGCGGGTCGGTGCCCGGACTGGCACGCCGGCCGGCGAAGACGAGGCCGGCCACACCGAATCTAGACGAGCAGGCCCGCTCGACGCGCCGTCGTCAGCACGGTGTTTTCCCAGTAGTCGCGATAGGCCGGCGGACTTGAATTGTTGGGCTTGTCCTGCTCGGGCAGACTGTAGTTGGCATCGAGGCGCCGCAGGTCGGTAAGCACGGCTTGAGCCTGGGCGGTTTGCCCGAATAGTGTATGGGCCAGGACGAGATAGGCACGCGGCTCAGCCAGGCCCGGGTTCTTCTGCACCGCGCGCTCAAGCCAGTCGATCGCCTCGCCATACTGGCCCATCTGGAAATACATCTCGCCCAGGTTGACCAGCACCGCGTCTTCGATATGGCCGGGTGAAAGATTCATGCCGTGCCGGGTCATCTCGATGGCTTTTGCCGGTTCGGCGCGCTGAAGATAGGTGGCCCCGAGCTGATAATAGGAATGAGGATTCTTGGGCTCCAGTTCAAGGCGCCGCAGGTCGGCGCGCAAGCGTCCCGGCAAGTCATGGTGAGCCGACGCATACAGACCAAGGATGGTATAGATGCGCGGATTGTCGGGATCGGCTGCCTGCGCGCGCTGGGCCAGAGCATGGCCTTCGCTGTATTTCGCCTCGCGCACCTCGGCTTGCATCGACGAGCCAAAGTTGTACGCCTGAGTCGTGATGGCGTACGCGAGGCCGGCGACCGCGGCCATATTGTTCGGCTCGGCAGCGAGTACCTCCCGATAGAGCGCCTCGATCTGCTCCTGGTTGTTCATGCATTGCGACCGGGTCTCGAGAGCGCGCGCACGCAACAGCAGGTCAGTTACCTTGTAACTGCTCTTGCGCGTCTCGGCGTCGCGCGCCGCAGCAATCACCAACTGATGTCCGATGCTGTTGCCAATGCGCGTGGTAACGAGGTCCTGCAGCGCAAACAGGTCAGTATTCTCGGCCTCGAAGACGTCGGACCAGAGCTGCGCGTCGGTCATGGCGTCCATCAAAAAGGCATTGATCCGGATCGAATTACCATGGATTTGCACACTGCCCTGCAGTACATAGCGCACGCCGAGTTCGCTACCGAGCTGGCGCACGCTAAGCTGCTTGTCGCGATACGCGAACGCAGTTGCCGGGCCGATCACGAAGGCATCACGAATGCGCGAGAGATCGTGCGTGACGCTCTCGGTGATGCCGTCGACAAAGTACTCGCGCTGCGCGTCACCGGTGCGATTGATGAAGGGCAGAACGAGTATCGAGAGGGCCGCCCCCTGGGACTCGGACAATGCAAAGCGATAGCCGCGCCCCGGTACCGTCTCGATGGCTTCCGGTCCGAGGAGCTTGCGCAGACTCGATACGTGGACCGGCAGGTTGCTCTCCTCGACGACGAGGCCAGGCCAGGCGAGATTGAGCAGTTCATCCTTGGTGACAACGCGCGCGCGGTGCTCGATAAGCACCTGCAGGACGTCAAATGCGCGCCGGCCCAATGCGACAGGCTTGCCATCGACAATCAGGGAGCGCTCGGCAAAGCGTACTTCGATGTGTCCAAAGCGATAATTCAGTGACACCAGTGAATTCCTTACTTGCGTCCCGGGCGATCGGCGAGCGCGGACCGCAACTCGGCCCGGCAACCGATCATTCTAGCGCTCTCCGGTCGCGCCGCCGAGAGCTTCTTGCCCCCTTCATCCTTATGAGACCGCGCTGCGGTCAAAATGGGGGTTCTCGATGATCCCGAAGCGATTGCCGAACGGATCGGTCACAGCGGCCACGCGGATCCCCTCGCCGACGTCGGTGACGACCTCCAGCGCAGTTGCGCCGAGCTCCAGCAAGCGCGAGTAGGCGGCAACTATATCGGCGACGCCCCACAAGGGCTGCGCCCCGGCCGTACCGGGCTGTCCGTCGGGCACAAGGCCAAGCTCGAAACCTCCAACGCTAAAGCCCACGTAGTAGGGAGCATCAAAGCTCGGTGCCTGCCCCAATACTTCGCTGTACCATTTTTTCGCGGCAGCGAGGTCAGGCGCCGGATAAAGCGCAGTTCGCAATCCCAGAATCATTGCCATCCCTCCTCGATAAATGCGCCAGAACAATGGAACTCGCCGAGCCAGGCGCGACCTCACGGCACCGAGGCGCCGGCCCTGCCATCACGTCGCAGCGATATGCTTGGTCATGGGAACAAACTCGATCGACACCCCCTCGCCAAGCGGCCAGCGCGCCTTTTCGCCGGCCACGTAGCCACGCCTGGCGTACAGGCGCACGCCAGGCAAGGTCGCCATAAGTTCAAAACGCGTGAATCCATGGAGCCGGGCCTCGTGCTCGCAATGCTCAAGCAAGAGGGACCCAAGACCCGTGCGCGCAAACTCCGGGGCAACGAAAAAAGCGCGGATCTTGGCGGCATCGGCAAGCGGATCGAGTTCAGCCGGATCACGATCGGATCGCGCATCACCTCCAAACAGGGTCCGGCGTCGGCTCCAGCCGCCGCAAGCAATCAGGCGCGTGTCACGCTCCACCACAAAATAGGTTTGATCGATAATGAGCTGCGAATCAACGCCAAAGGCGCCGCGCAGGGCGCCCTCGAGCTGGGGCAGGCTGTAGTCCCGCGCACCAAGTTGGCGCACCGATGCCTCGATGAGGACCTTAAGGGCTTCGCGGTCCTCGAAGCGGGCAGCCCGCAACAGCGCACCAGCGGGCAGCATGCTAGCGCAACTCCTTGCGGACAACGAGTTTTAGTCCGGACCAGATCTCCGTTACTGCGCACACCTTTACATCGACAAAGCCCAGCGGCAAGGCCAGCTCGCGTACGACATGTTCGGTGATGTCGGTAGGCACCTTGGCCGCTTTCTTGGGCCACGAAACCCATACCGCGGCGTCGCTGGCAAGGACCTTGCGCAAGCGCCCCAGCGTACGCCCGAGATCCGCGCGCACGCTGGAAAAAACATGAACGAGCTGTACCCTGGCATCGGCCTTATCGACGAACTCTACGCCTGGCGCCAGGGGTGCCAGCAGGGCCTGATAGTCGTCGGGAGCACCGATCAGGTAGACGCGGTGCTCAGCGACGATGCCCAGCTTTTTGGCCAGCGGCGTACTCGAATATCCAGCCACTCCAGCTTCCCTTCGCGCACGCTGCCGGCGCAGTCATGCAGGCCGGGCCGCTCGATAATCTTCTGAATCGGACCACTGGTCGGGCGTTTTGCCCCCCCATGCCGCCTGTGGAAGTACACCACTGTCGAGATGATCGCAAAGGCACCGGCCTGCGCAGATACTGTACCCATAGAGCCCCCTGCCGACAAGGCTGCGCGTGGCCGCGCAGCTCGGCCCGGATCCTGCTTTGCTCGACTATAGTCGCAGTTGTGCCTGAGTTTTTTCCCTTACACGCCCAGAAGGACAGCCATGTCTGCCGCTGACGGCCAAACGCCGCACCTGAACAAGACGCTCACGACCCTGCAGCTATGGGGCATCGCAGTCGGTCTCGTGATTTCCGGTGAATATTTTGGCTGGAGCTATGGTTGGGCGTCGGCCGGCACGCTCGGCTTTACCGTAACCGCCCTCTTCGTTGCCGCGATGTACACCGCGTTCATCTTCAGCTTCACCGAACTGACCACGTCGATCCCGCGCGCGGGCGGCCCGTTCGCCTACAGCAAGGCGGCATTCGGCCCGACGGGTGGTTATCTGGCCGGCGCCGCGACGCTCATCGAATTCGTGTTCGCACCGCCGGCAATTGCTCTGGCAATCGGCGCCTACCTGAACGTGCAGTTTCCCGAGCTCGCGCCGAAAACGGCGGCTCTCGGTGCCTATGTCGTATTTATGATCCTTAATATCGTCGGTGTGCAGATCGCTGCGACCTTCGAGCTGGTCGTTACCCTACTGGCTATTTTCGAGCTGCTGGTTTTCATGGGGGTCGTGTCACCGGGCTTTTCCTGGCTCAACTTTCGCCACGGCGGCTGGTCCGGTCACGATGAACTCAGCCCGGCAGCCATCCCCGGCATGTTTGCCGCAATTCCCTTCGCGATCTGGTTCTTTCTGGCGATCGAGGGCGTCGCCATGGCAGCCGAAGAAGCCCGCGATCCGCACCACTCGATTCCGATCGCCTACATCACCGGCATCATCACTCTCCTCCTGCTCGCCATCGGGGTGATGGTTTTTGCCGGGGGTGCAGGCGACTGGACGGCCCTTGCGAACATCAATGACCCGCTGCCGCAGGCCATGAAGGTTATCGTCGGCGCCAACAGCAACTGGTTGCACATGCTGGTCTGGCTCGGCCTGTTTGGCCTGATTGCCTCATTTCACGGCATTATCCTTGGCTACTCCCGACAGATCTTTGCGCTCGCACGCGAAGCCTACCTGCCAGCCTATTTCGCGCGGATCCACCCGCGGTTTCACACTCCCCATCGCGCGATTCTGGCCGGTGGAGTCGTCGGGATCATCGCAATCTACAGCGATGAAGCGATCAGCTTGCAGGGCCAGCCGCTGACCGCCAACATCGTCACGATGTCGGTGTTTGGGGCGATTACCATGTACATCATCAGCATGCTGAGCCTGTTTCGCCTGCGGCGCCGCGAGCCGCAGATGGTGCGGCCTTATCGCGCTCCGCTCTATCCCCTGTTGCCGGCGGTGGCTCTGGTCGCCTCGATGATCTGCATGGCGACGATGATCTATTACAACTGGCTGCTTTTCATCATTTTCGCGATCCTGCTGGCACTCGGATATCTGTATTTCCTGTGTACCGGAGCGAGTCGAGCGCGGGCAGCCGCGTCGGCTAGCTAAGCGACTCCATTGGAGTCCGGCGACGCGCCGGCTGCCGGACCCTTCTGTCGGCTAGCGCACTGACGAGACGCGCTCACGCGTCCAGCATTGTCTTCTCAAGGCGATTGACGGCGACCTTTACGCCGCACGCACAGGAGGAGTCGCACCGATGGAAACATTCCCGACTGGATCCCGCCGGCCAAACGTTCTGCACGCTACCCGGATCTACGAGACGTGGACGACCGCCCACTGGTGGAATCCCCTGAGATCGCTACCGCCCTACCAGATCGGACTTCTGGCCTTGGCGATGGCAGCGATCACCGCCGCATTGGTCACCATTGCGGTGCTCGCTGCTGCCAGCCCCGCCCAGGGCCCCGCGTTCGATTCAAGAATCAGCGTCGCGGTGAAGTCCGTGCTCGCGAGCGATGAAGTCCTGGTTGGTTCGCATATTCAGGTGGTAGCCGAGCACGGGGTCGTGACGCTAAGCGGGTTGACCAATAGCCACCACGCTGCGTCGGTCGCCGCGGATGACGCGCTTACCGTTGCGGGCGTGACGCGCGTCGACAATCAGTTGCGAACACCGAGCGTTCGCAGAATCCCGGCCGACGCGCGCAATGTTGCCGCGAGATCGGCGGCGGCGCCATGAAAGCGGTAATGCGACACCAGTTGGACGATGTCAAATCTATCGCGTGGCTCAAAAAACCCCAGCCGCATGACTATCCCTGCGCGGTGTCTTACCTGAGCCTGATCATGGCGCCGGAAGCAGCTCAAAAGATTGCTGCCGCACTGAAGGACTCGAGCAGCATCCTCCATCCCGCCAAGGATGTCTTGAGGGCGTCTGGCCTGCCGCTACTTGATCGAGGCGACGAAGAGTTGAAGAAGGTGCATGAAAAGATCCTGGCCGGCACAAAGCTCTCTCCCGTGCTGCTGTGTCGCGACAAGGCCGGCTCGCGGGTCATCATTGCCGACGGCTATCATCGACTGTGCGCGGCCTACCACATCGATGAGAACGCCACCGTCCCCTGTCGAATCGTCTAGGCGTCCGCAGGCGGCCGGGCATCCCGTCCGGCATCTGATGGGGCGCGCGACAAGCGTGCGCCGCAGAATTCGGCTATGCAGCTGCGCTGCGCGCGGTCCCCTGGTGTGTTTGCCAACACACCGACTCACGCGAGGCAATTGTCTATCCTGAAATCCTGATCTGTAGCCCGCCTTAACTGCTTTCTGATTTCGGCCAACACGGACAGATCGCCCGGCGCTTTGTCATCTCGACTGAGCCTAGCGGCCCAACCTCGGGAGAATCGCAATGTCGCTCGGACTCTTACTTCTTATCATCGTCGTCCTGTTGCTCGTTGGAGCAATCCCCAGCTGGCCCTATAGCCGAGGGTGGGGTTACGGACCCAGTGGTGGCCTTGGCCTCGTGCTCGTCGTGGTGGTGATCCTGTTGGTAGCCGGACGGATATAAGGCCGGGACGGCCCTGGAGACTATCGTGAATAAATCAACGCTGATTGCTGCCGGGCTGATCACCGGCATGGCTTTGTTTGAATCGGTGCCAGCTCAGGTGCCAGCTCAAGTGCCAGCGCCGGGAACCCTGCGTTCACAACCTCCGGTTGGTACTCCCGAAGCCTCACCGCCGACCAACGCGGGCACGCCCGAGACCTCGCGTCCGACCGTACCGGGTTCGCCTGAGATTACGCCGGCCCTGCCAACCTGCGCGCCTGGGGCTTCAACGCTGCGCAGCGGCTGTCCGCCGGTTACCTCGCCACCCGGCGTAGCTCCCGCTCCAGAGACCGTGCCGGGATCCCCCGCCCCACCACCTGAAAACACTCCACCGCTTTCGGGAGCCGGCGCACTTCACTAGGAGGCGAACACCCTCCTCGGCTGAACTGGCGCGTCGCGCCAGGTCCTACGCATGCGCTCGACAGAACTCGGCGAGAAACCCGCTCAGGTGGGTAACCGCTGGCGCGCTGACCGCGTTGTACATCGAGGCGCGTACTCCACCGAGCGATCGATGGCCGGCCAGGCCCTGAAACCCCGCATCGTTTGCAGCTGCCAGAAAGCGCTCTGACAGGCGTTCGTCACGAAAGCGGAAGGTCGCGTTCATCAGCGAGCGAAAACGCCTGTCCGCGTGCGTGTCGATGACATCCGAGAGCTCATCAAGGGTGCCATACAAGGTGTTCGCCTTGGTGCGATTGATAGTCGCCATGCCGGCGAGTCCGCCGACGCTATCGCGCAGCCAGCGCGTCACGAGCGTGAGGACGTAGATGCCGAACACCGGCGGCGTGTTGTAGTTCGAATGATAACGGGCGTGAGTGCGGTAGTCGAGCATTGGTGGCAGGCCGTCGGGAATCCTCGCCAGAAGATCAGAATCGATCAGGCAGATGGTCACGCCTGCGGGCCCGACATTCTTTTGGGCGTGCGCGTAAATCATGGCGTGACCATCAACCCGGACGGGACGCGACAGAAAATCTGAAGACATGTCGGCAATCCAGGGGACGGCTGCAGCTGGCAAGGCTTGTTCGAACTGCAGGCCTTCAATCGTCTCGTTGGACACATAGTGGGCGTAGGGTGCGCTCGCTGATACCGCAAGGCTCGCCGGATCCGGCAGGCGGCGGTAGGCATCCGGCGCCCCATCCCAGATGATGTCAAGCTCTCGCACGCAGCGCGCTTCCTCGATCGCCTTGGCGCTCCAGTAACCCGAGCGCACATAGGCCGCGCGGCTTTGCCCGCTTGCGAAATTCATCGGGATCATCGAGAACTGCAAACTACTGCCACCCTGCAGGAAGAGCACCGCGTAACGTTCTGGAATGTCGAGCAGCTCCCGAAGATTGGCTTCGCTTTCGGCGAGGATCTCTTCAAACCAGGCCGAACGGTGGCTCATACCGAGCACCGAGACTCCGGTCTCCGGCAAGGCCACGATTGCCTCCTGCGCTTCGCGCAACACGGACTCGGGGAGCGCTCCGGGGCCGGCCGAGAAGTTCAGCTGGTTGGATGTGAATCGGATCGGACTTGATGACATGGGATTGGCGGGTCTCCGGCCGCGAGCCCCCGCTCGGGACTCCTTTGCGCACACTCGAGGATCGCCTGGAAAACGCCATCGCAAAGCCCAAAGATAGCGGCAAAAACAGCATCAATTCCCGCGATCAAGCCGGTCGCGCGCCGCGAGCAGCTCGAGCAGGAAAGCCTTGCCGTCCTCGTAGCTGTCGAAGAACTTGCCGGTTTCTGCGGTCATGCCACGCAGCTCGAAATATTGGGACACCAGTGGGGTAAAGAGGGTCCTGCCCTCGACTTCCGGACCCGCCACCACCGCCTGCCCGATACAGTTCTTGCGCCTCGCGTCAACCGTCCGGGCTCTGTCCATGATGAATTGAACCGCTTCCGGAGTACTGAGCATCGAGTCCCGGTACACGATCATCAGCGCATAGGGGCCGCCGGCATCGAGCTGGTCGACAATCGAAGCCGTACGCTCGACATAGAGCTTGGAGAATTCGAGATTGAAGGGGCCGCAGCGCTCGACTACGAGCAGGCGCCCCTCAACAGACATTTCGAGATGACCATGCGGAGGACGGGCTTTCATGGGACCAGTCAGAGAGGCGTCATACGCGGGCGGAAAGGTATGCAGATTGTCGCGCGAATCGGCCTTGCGCGCAGACGGGCGGCAACGCCGCGGTCGCTAGGTGTCGCTTTCAGCACTTGCCGAGAAACGCGCACACTGGTCGTCGACCACCGCTCCGAGAGCGCCGAGCTTTCCAAAGCGCGCCCGCAGCCAGCTGGCATCGTTGCCTTCACTCAGACAGCGCTCGATTTCGCTCAGCGCAGCACTGCCCACCTGGGGCAGATTCTGGCGAATTGCCAACAGCGTCGCTCGCACCTCGTCGGCGACGGTTCGCCGGCTTCCGGTCAGGGGATCGACGAGCTCACCGGACAGGCCGAAACGACATGCCTGGAAACGGTTAAAGCTGTAGACAAGATAGAGGTCCTCGGAGATTTCGCCAGGCGATTCAGCCAGTATCAGGCGCGCCACGCTCTGGGCGTAAATCGCCAGCGCCGCTGCACGCTCGACCCGCAAGGGAGTGTCAAATACCCGAATTTCGACGGTGCCGTATTCCGGCTTGGGTCGGATGTCCCAGTAAAAGTCCTTCATGCTGGTGACGATTCCTGTGCCACGCATTTTCTCAAAGTAGGCGTTGAATTCGGCCCAGTTGCGCACACTGGGCATGCGACCGCTCAAGGGAAAGGTCGCGACCGTGTTTATGCGTGCGCAGTCGAAGGCCGTGTCTTCCCCTTGCAGAAAAGGTGAACTCGCTGCCAGCGCGATGAAGTGGGGTACATAGCGCGCAAGGCCATGCACCAGGCGTACCGCGGCGTCGCCGTCGGCACAGCCGATGTGAACATGCTGACCAAAGACGGTGAACTGCTTGGCAAGATAGCCATACAGATCGGAGATGTGGCGCATGCGCGGGCCTTCCGCGATCTGCCGCTCGGCCCAGGACTGGAAGGGATGGGTTCCGCCACCACAGACGCCGACGTTGAGCTTATTAGCGGTCGTGCACACGGCATCGCGCAGCGTGCGCAGGTTAATGAGCACGCCGTGGTGATCGCGCTGGATCCCGGTTGCCACTTCGATCATGCTCTCCGTGATCTCAAGCTTGATGTCGAGACTGGGATAGCGGCTTTGCGTTAGACGCAAGAGGTCGGTCGCCGCGCGCGTCAGGTCACCGTCGCGCCTGTCGATGAGCTGAAGTTCCAGTTCAACGCCGAGGGTAAACGGTTCTGAAGGTGCGAATTCGAGTGTCTCGCTCATTTGCGTCCCCTGCTCGATTCCCGGGCCCAACGCAGGGCAATTTCGGTAAGTACCGGTCCGATGATGGCCATCACCGAGATAACGCAGGTCGAAACGATGGCCGCGTGGGTCAAGGCGTCCTGATTCCCCAGAGCGTCCGCCAGTACCAGTGCCAGACTCGAAAGCGGTGCCAGTGCAACTCCGAGCATCGTCCCTTTCAGGGGACTAAGCGCAGCCGGTATTGCGCACACGGCGTTGCCTGCGAGTTTGGCGACGAGCCGAGCCACGATCACTGCGGCGACGACCGCCGCAAGATCCCAGGAATCCGGAAAGGCCAGCGATGCACCCAGAATGATGAAATAGGCCAGTGAGATCACCACCCCGGTTTCCGAAGTCTGGTAGGCAAGCAGGCGGTGACTGCGATCGGTGCTACGCAGCACCAAGCCGAAAAACAGCGCCGAGAGGATTGGAGACAAGCCAAAGCTCGGGGCGGCCGCATAAATGCCCATGCAACCGCACAGAATGCCGATGGTCAGCAACGCGCTCTGGGCGCGCGTCACCGCGGCAAACAGGCGCAGGGCCGCGGCAGCCGCGGTACCCATCAGAAATGCGCCAAATAACTGCAACAAGGGCTGCAAGGCGATGTCCAGATGGGCGTTGGTCGTAGTCAGATAACCGCTTACGCTAAAGTGCACGATCAGCACGGCGTAGACGCTCGAGAGCGTGCTGAACAAGAGGGCTCGCTCGGAGACCTGGCCTCGCGCGCCGAACTCCTTGGAGACACTCATAACAACGATCGGTGAGCTCGTCATGCAGATGACGGCCACCAGACTGGCGTCGAGGTAGGAAAAGGAAAAGCCAAAGACTAGTACTGAAGAAATGAGTGCGAAGGCGAGCACGCTCTCACCGACGCTGGCCAAGAGAATCCACGGATTGCTGCGGATCCACGCCAATGGCACCCGCTGCCCGACCTCGAAAAGCAGCACCATTGCCAATGCCTCGAGCAAGGCACTTGGCAGAGGCATGAGGTGCGCAAAATCGAAGTTGTTGCGCAAGATGCCGATCGCCACGCCCGCCAGCGACAGGGCCGCTACGCGCGGCAGCTTCGTGAAACGCACCACCAGTTCGGCCAGCAGGAGGGCAAAGAAGAATGCTCCCGCAGTCACCGCGAGCGGTGTGACAAACCAGTGATGGATGCTGACAGCCAGATCGGTCCAATCCAACGCATGCTCCTATCGGTCACTTGCAGGGGATATCGCGATGAGGGTCTGACATGCGGGACGGCCGCCTGTGCCGGCCGCCTCCCCGATTCACTGCCCCTATGCCAGTCGCTTGCGGATCACAGCGCTGATGCTTGTTGGTCTGGATCGCATTCTAGGGGATCGTGTCAGAGGCTTTGGTGCGCTGGCATACATTTATGCGCTACCCCTTGATGAAACTCAGCCAATCATTTAACACGTTACAGGCGCGCCCGGACTCATCGTCGTGGCACCTCGTCAGGCTAACTGCGCTGCGCGGCGAACGCTTCCTCGACGCCAACGACCGAACCGCTCTGGTTCGGGACGTAGCCTGGAAGAATGCGAATCGCCTCACCGTATTCCGGACTGCGCAGCACGGCGAGCATGCGTTGTATCTGTGGCAGTGTCAGAGCGTCCTTCTGACACGCAAGAAAATAGCGCTCGGTATGCAATGGCATGAACTCGAGGTTGAACTGGCGCGCCGGGGTCTCGACACCAAGACCGGCGTCGGCCTTGCCGCTGGCGACGAAGGCGGCTACCGCCGCGTGGGTGTATTCGCAGTTGTCAAAGCCGCGCACGCGTCGCGGATCTACCTCGTCGCGCTCAAAGAGCATGTCGAGCAAAAGGCGCGTGCCCGACCCCTGCTGGCGGTTGATGAATTCGACTTCGGGGCGCATGAGATCCTTCAAACCATAGATCTTCTTCGGGTTGCCGCGCGCGACCATCAGACCCTGGCGCCGCGTCACCACGTTGATCAGCTTGATAGTGGCCGGATTGAGCCACTGGGTGTAGTAGCCAAGGGCGCGCGCTTCAAACTCGCCCGTCGGGATGTGGAACCCTGCGACCTCGCAACTCAGGCTTGCCAGCGCCGCCACCGACTCGAGACTGGTGCGGTACTTTAACTCGATAGGCAACTGCGCGCGCACCAGAAAAGACCGCAGCGTCTCGACCGCGAAACCGTGACTGGCGTGTATGTGCAGAATGGCGCCTTCGCCGAGCACACGCCGCTCGATCTCGGCTTCCAGTTCGGTCGCGAGGCTATCGAGCGAGGGCGACAGGCGTGCGTTGATGCGCCGATCGGCCCACACGAGCGTCTCGCCAAGCGGCGCCAAGCGCGAACCCCTGCCCTTCTCCATGATGATCAGCGCGGCGCCGAAGAGCCGCTGGCCGTCGCGCAACAGTCCCCAGGCGTGTCGATATGACAGGCTCTGCGATTTGCAGGCGCCAGCGAGCGTGCCGGCCTCGTCGATGCCACGCAACAAGCCCAGCAGCTTGGGGATCGAAATTTCTTCCCCCTCGCGCTGGATCGACCAGACGGGCCGGATCGCAACCTTCAACATGGCCGTATATATGCTATTAATGACATATTTTTCTGGATACGTCTTCCTATTTCGCAACCCCTGGCCGCATGGTAACCTTGTGTTTGCAAAGAAAGTTCGTCGCGCCCCGAATCGTGAACTTATGTTAATTCTTACATATATAGGGCGCTCCGGTCGACAAGCATTTGCTGATTCGGCCCAATGAGTTCTTGACCCGGGAATTCCCCCGGGCGCCAGCCATGGCCACAGGCGACGAGATTGTTTTGGCCGTCATCAACGAGCGGCGTGCGCTGCGAGGCGCGCTCTTGCCCGTTCTGCACGGCATTCAGGATCGACTCGGCTACATCCCGAGCGAGGCCGTGGCAACGATCGCCCGCGAGCTCAATCTGTCGCGCGCCGAAGTGCACGGCGTGATCACCTTCTACCATCACTTTCGCGAAGAGCCGGCCGGTCGCACCGTCATCCAGATCTGTCGCGCCGAGGCCTGCCAGGCCAATGGCGCCGACGCACTGGTGGAACATGCTCGAGCGCACCTGGGATGCGCACTTCATGAGACGACCGGCGATGGCGCTATCACGCTCGAGCCGGTCTTTTGCCTGGGACAGTGCGCCGTCGGCCCGGCTCTGATGCTTGGTGAGCGCCTCTACGGCCGCGTTACGCCGGCGCGCTTTGATGAACTGGTGGGCCGCCTCGGGGAACCGCTCGCATGAGCGCGCAGGCGACAATTGTCTATGTACCCTGCGATTCGACGGCGCTCGCTCTGGGTGCCGATGAAGTTGCCGCGGCGATTGCGGCCCATGCCGCGCGCCTCGGCCATGCGGTAGAGGTGCGACGCAATGGTTCGCGCGGACTGTTTTTTCTTGAACCGCTCGTCGAGGTCATCACCGCGCAGGCGCGCGTGGCCTATGGACCGGTTGGCGTCGCCGATGTCGAAGGCCTGTTTGCAGCGGGATTTCTTGAAGGGCGGACACACGCGCTTTTCCATGGTCCGACCGACGAGATCCCCTATCTGAAACGTCAGCAACGCTTTACCTTCGCGCGCGCCGGGATCACCGAACCGCTGTCGCTTGACGATTATCTCGCCCACGAAGGATTTGCCGGGCTGCGTCGCGCACTTGCGCAAAATCCCGCCCAGGTCGTCGAGGAGGTAGTCGCGTCGGGATTGCGCGGGCGCGGTGGCGCGGCTTTTCCGACCGGCATCAAGTGGCGCACCGTCCAAGGCGCCGCAGGCAAAGAGAAGTTCGTTGTCTGCAATGCCGACGAGGGCGACTCCGGGACCTTCTCGGACCGCATGGTGATGGAGGACGATCCCTTCGTGCTGATTGAAGGCATGACCATCTGCTCGTATGCGGTCGGGGCGACCCAAGGCTACATCTACGTACGTTCCGAATATCCGCACGCGATTGCGACGCTCGAGAAGGCGGTCCAGCTTGCCCGCGGCGCCGGTTATCTCGGCAAGGCCATCCTCGGTTCAGCGCACGAGTTCAACATCGAGGTGCGCAAGGCTGCCGGTGCCTATATCTGCGGCGAAGAGACGGCGATGCTTGAGAGCATCGAGGGTAAGCGCGGCGTGGTGCGCGCCAAACCACCGCTGCCGGCCCTCAAGGGTTTGTTTGGCAAGCCAACAGCAATCAACAATGTCATTTCCTTTGCGAGCGTGCCCTTCATTCTCGCCAAGGGCGCCAAGGCCTACCAGGATGTCGGTATGGGTCGCTCGCGCGGCACTCTGCCTTTGCAGCTGGCCGGCAACGTCAAGCATGGCGGTCTGGTAGAACTGGCATTTGGCATCAGCCTGCGCCAGTTGATCGAGGACTTTGGCGGTGGAACCGCGAGCGGTCGTCCGGTTCGCGCGGTCCAGGTGGGAGGACCCCTGGGTGCCTACCTGCACCCGGACCAGTTCGATACACCGCTTGACTACGAAGCCTTTGCCGCGATCGGTGCGGTGCTTGGGCACGGTGGCGTCGTGCTCTTCGATGACAGCGTCGATATGGCACGCCAGGCGCGCTATGCGATGGAGTTCTGCTCGATCGAATCGTGCGGCAAGTGCACTCCCTGCCGGATTGGCTCGACACGAGGAGTCGAAGTTGTTGATCGAATTGTTGCCGGAGCCAATCGCGTGGCGCAGGTCAAGGTTCTGCGTGACCTGTGCGACACCATGGTCAATGGCTCGTTGTGCGCGATGGGCAGCATGACACCCATACCGGTGCTCTCGGCACTGAACCATTTTCCCGAGGATTTCGGCATCAAGGCCCCGGCCGACCGGGCTGCCTGAAGCGAAGGATCGAGCGATGAATATATTGAACGAGCAGGATTACGGCACACCCAGAGTCGAATCGGAGCAACAGGTCGTGCTCGAGATTGACGGGGTCGCGGTGTCGGTTACAGCCGGCAGCTCGGTGATGCGGGCCGCAATCGAAGCCGGCATCAACGTACCCAAACTGTGTGCGACCGATTCGCTCGAGGCCTTCGGATCGTGTCGCCTGTGTCTGGTTGAGATCGAAGGACGCAAGGGCTACCCCGCCTCGTGCACGACTCCCGCCGAAGCCGGCATGAAGGTCCGTACCCAGACCGACAAACTCGCACAGATCCGTCGTGGCGTGATGGAACTCTATATCTCGGACCATCCGCTTGACTGCCTGACCTGTCCGACCAACGGCAATTGCGAACTGCAGGACATGGCTGGCGTGGTCGGCCTGCGCGAAGTGCGCTACGGCTATGAGGGCGCCAATCACTTTGACTCCGTCAAGGATGAGTCGAATCCATACTTCACCTACGATGCTTCCAAATGCATCGTCTGCAACCGCTGCGTGCGCGCCTGCGAGGAGACCCAGGGTACCTTCGCCCTGACCATCAGCGGACGCGGTTTCGAATCGCGGGTTTCGGCTGGCCAGAGCGAGAGTTTCATGGATTCGGAATGCGTGTCCTGCGGGGCCTGCGTGCAGGCCTGCCCGACCGCAACCCTGACCGAGAAGACCGTCATCGAAATGGGACAGGCCGACCACAGCGTGGTAACGACCTGTGCCTACTGCGGGGTCGGCTGTGCCTTCAAGGCTGAGATGAAGGGCGATGAAGTGGTGCGCATGGTGCCCCACAAGGACGGGCACGCCAATGAAGGACACTCCTGCGTCAAGGGACGTTTCGCCTGGGGTTACGCGACTCACAAGGATCGGATCACCAAGCCGATGATCCGCAAGCACATCACCGATCCCTGGCAGGAAGTCAGCTGGGACGAGGCCCTGGCGCACGCGGCCAGCGAGTTTCGCCGCATCCAGCAGGAGCATGGACGCGATTCGATAGGTGGCATTACCTCCTCCCGGTGCACCAACGAGGAGACCTATCTGGTGCAAAAGCTGGTGCGCGCGGCGTTCGGTAATAACAATGTCGACACCTGCGCGCGCGTGTGCCACTCGCCGACCGGTTACGGCCTCAAGCAGACGCTCGGCGAATCGGCCGGCACCCAGACTTTCAAGTCGGTCGACAAGGCCGATGTCGTGCTGGTGATCGGTGCCAACCCCACCGACGGTCACCCGGTCTTTGCGTCGCGTCTCAAAAAACGCCTGCGTGAAGGTGCCCAGCTGATCGTCGCTGACCCGCGCCGCATTGATCTCATCAAGAGCCCGCATGTGGTTGCCGAGCATCACCTGCAGCTGCGGCCCGGCACCAACGTCGCGCTGATCAATTCCCTCGCGCACACGGTGGTCACGCAGGGTCTTGTCGACGAGGCCTTTGTCGCGCAACGCTGCGACGTCAAGTCCTTCGATCAGTGGCGCGAATTCGTGTCACGTGCCGAGAACTCTCCCGAGGCGATGGAGTCGGTGACCGGCGTTCCTGCGGGCGAAGTGCGCGCTGCGGCGCGCCTGTATGCGGCGGCCGGCAACGGCGCAATCTACTATGGCCTCGGCGTTACCGAGCATTCGCAGGGATCTACCATGGTAATGGGCATCGCCAATCTGGCAATGGCTACCGGTAACGTCGGGCGTGAGGGAGTCGGCGTAAACCCGCTGCGCGGACAGAACAACGTTCAGGGATCCTGCGACATGGGATCGTTTCCGCATGAGTTGCCAGGTTACCGCCACATTTCCGACAGCACGGTGCGCGCCCTGTTCGATGACGCCTGGGGCGTCACGCTGCAGGCCGAACCAGGACTGCGCATTCCGAACATGTTCGAGGCGGCGCTCGATGGCAGTTTCAAGGGCCTGTATTGCCAGGGCGAAGACATCGTCCAGTCCGACCCCAATACCCAGCACGTATCGGACGCACTGTCCGCGATGGAGTGCATCGTCGTGCAGGATCTGTTTCTGAACGAAACAGCAAAATTCGCCCACGTCTTCCTGCCGGGCTCCTCCTTCCTCGAGAAGGATGGAACCTTCACCAATGCCGAGCGGCGCATCTCGCGGGTGCGCAAAGTGATGGCACCCAAGGCCGGGCTCGGTGATTGGGAAGCGACGATCGCCTTGGCGCGTGCGCTGGGCTACGAGATGCACTACGAGCACCCTTCCCAGATCATGGACGAGATCGCCTCGCTGACACCCACGTTCGCTGGCGTGAGCTATGCCAAGATCGATCGACTCGGAAGCATCCAGTGGCCCTGCAACGACGCCGCCCCCGATGGCACCCCGACGATGCATGTGCACGATTTTGTGCGCGGCAAGGGGCGCTTCATGCTGACCCAGTATGTCGCCACCGAAGAGAAGGTAACGCGCAAGTATCCGCTCCTGCTTACTACCGGTCGCATCCTCTCGCAGTACAACGTTGGCGCCCAGACGCGCCGCACCCACAACGTCGCCTGGCATAGCGAGGATCGCATCGAGATCCACCCGCACGACGCCGAGGAGCGCGGCATCGCGCAGGGTGACTGGTGCGGCATCCGCAGTCGCGCCGGGGAAACCGTGCTGCGCGCAACGATCACCGAACGCGTGCAACCTGGGGTGGTCTACACCACCTTTCACTTCCCGGAGTCGGGCGCCAATGTCATCACCACCGAGAACTCCGACTGGGCGACCAATTGCCCCGAATACAAGGTAACTGCGGTCGAGCTCGTCAAGGTGTCGCAACCGTCGGAATGGCAAAAGCGCTATCGCACGTTCTCGATTCAGCAGGTTGATCTGCTCGAGCAGCGCCTTCCGGCGTCGGCCCCGATCACGTCCTGAGCGCGCAATGAAACCGGTCGATGGTTTTCTCTCGCCAGCCGACGGCGCCAGCCAGCGCTATGAGGTGCGGCGTATCAGTGCCGGTGTCGAGGACGAGGCTATCGACGATGTCGCCGAAGAGGTACCGGTGTCGCTCGAATTCAACGGTGTCTCCTACGCCGTAATGCTGGCCTCACCGGGCGATCTGGAAGACTTCGCGCTCGGCTTTGCGCTCAGCGAAGGAATCATCGCTCAGGCATCTGAACTCTTCGACCTCGAGACCTCCTCCAGCGTCCAGGGCATCACGATCCATGCGCGCATCGCCAGTGAGCGCTTTGTGGCGCTCAAGGAGCGCAGGCGTGCGCTTGCCGGGCGTACCGGCTGCGGCTTGTGCGGTGTGGAAAGCCTGGCGCAGGTGGTGCGCCCGACCGGGCCGGTCGCAGGAACTGCCAAAGTCCGGGCACAGGCGCTGCTGCAGGCCTTTGCGCGTTTGCGCGACGACCAGCCCCTTATGTCGCTCACTGGTGCAGTCCATGCCGCGAGCTGGTTGTCGCCGCAGGGCGAACTGAAATGGCTGCGCGAAGATGTCGGCCGCCACAATGCACTGGACAAGCTTCTCGGAGCTGCTGCGGCAGCGCGCGAAGACCTCAGCGCGGGCGCCGTACTGGTGACCAGTCGCGCAAGTTTCGAGATGGTTCAGAAATGCGCTGCACTCGGGGTACCGTTACTAGCCGCCATCTCGGCTCCAACCGGACTTGCGATCCGCACCGCCCAGTCCGTGGGCATGACTCTGGTAGGCTTTGCGCGCAGCAAGTCTCTCTCCTGCTATGCGCACCCCGAACGGATCCTCCACGAGACGGGTGGCGCACCATGAACATCGACAACCTTGTTCAGATGGCCAACCAGATCGGTGCGTTTTTTCAGGTTTATCCCGATCGCGAAGAGGGTCTGCGCGAAATCGCCAATCACCTGCAGAAATTCTGGGAACCACGCATGCGACGCGCGCTCCTCGCCCACATCGACGTCACCGGCGGCGAAGGTCTCTCCGAGATCGTGCGCGCGGCGGTCAGCGCACACCGGGTCATGCTGGAACCGCGGGTCAGCGCGTGACGCGCGTGACCTCCCCCGGCACGCCGGAGGTTGTCCCGACCGCATCGCAATTCGCGGGCGCGCCCTGGCGGCTCTTCGCATTCGAAGCCGATCTGCGCGGCTCCCTGCGCCGCTTTCCGATGATCGCGCGCCATAAGCTCACCGTGTGCGCGCGTCGCATCGCGCTCGAAGACTGGCAGCGTCTGTCGCTTGATGAGCGCGTCCTGCTCGCTGCCCATCCCATCGAAAGCGTCGATGAACGCGCGGCCTATTGCAGCGCGCTTGATGCGATGATGCTCTTTCGCTGCGGGTGCTGCGCCGCAGCCGACGATCGCGAGGATGATGAGGGCTGGGGCGTGACCGGCGAAGTTCCACAGCGGGTACTGATGCAATGCCGGGCATCTGGTGTGCCGCCGATCCCGGCGGAACTATGGTCGCGCCTGACCGAGCTCGAGCGTTTTAGCTTGTGGGCGCTGTCGCGTCCCGGGCACCGCAACCGCGGTTTCGCCGAACTGGAACTGGAACTGCGTAAGCCGGCAAGGCAAACCGGCTATAAGGCTTAGCCTCAGGCCGATACCAGGGCGCCGCGTACCAGCGGCTGATGCTCAAGCACCTGCCACTCCTCATCGGTATACAGGCGCGAGCGGGTCAGAAACCGGCGGCCCTCCGAACCTTCCACGGAGAACATGCCTCCCCTTCCGGGCACGACATCGATGATCAACTGCGTATGCTGCCAGTACTCGAACTGGTCTCCCCCGATATAGAAGGGGCAGCCACCGATCGTTCCGAGCAGCACGTCCCGGTCACCGATGATGAATTCTCCCTGGGGATAGCACATCGGCGCACTGCCGTCGCAGCAGCCTCCGGACTGGTGGAACATCAGGGGTCCATGCTTGGCCTTGAGAACTTCGAGCAGGGCGAGCGTGTCGGGCGTCGCCGTGACGCGGACGGGCTGGGACATGTTGCTTCCTTCAGAACGTCCCCCGATCGCGAGCAATCGGGGGACGCGTGGTACCTCAATAGCGCCAGGCTAGAAGAAGCCGAGCTTGTTCGGGCTATAGCTGACCAGCATATTCTTGGTCTGCTGATAGTGATCAAGCATCATCTTGTGAGTCTCGCGGCCAATCCCTGACTGCTTGTAGCCGCCAAAGGCCGCATGCGCCGGATACAGGTGGTAGCAGTTGGTCCACACGCGACCCGCCTTGATCTGGCGTCCCATCTGGTAGGCGCGATTGATGTCGCGTGTCCAGACCGCAGCACCAAGACCATAGAGGGTGTCGTTAGCGATGGCGAGCGCCTCTTCGTCATTCTTGAAGGTCGTCACCGATACCACCGGCCCAAAGATCTCCTCCTGGAAGATGCGCATCTTGTTCTGGCCCTTGAACACCGTAGGCTGAACATAATAGCCGTCCGCCAGATGGCCGCCATGGTTACTGCGCGCGCCCCCGGCCAACACCTGCGCCCCCTCCTTCTTGCCGATGTCGAGGTAGGACAGGATCTTCTCAAGCTGCTCGCTGGACGCCTGGGCGCCGATCATGGTCTCGGGATCGAGGGGATTTCCCTGCTTGATGGCGGCCACGCGCTTTAGGGCACGCTCCATGAAGCGCTCGTAGAGCGATTCCTGGATCAGCGCGCGCGACGGGCAGGTGCAGACTTCGCCCTGATTGAGCGCGAACATCGTGAAGCCCTCGAGAGCCTTGTCCAGGAACGCGTCATCGTGGGCACCAACGTCCTCGAAGAAGATGTTGGGCGACTTGCCGCCCAGCTCGAGGGTGACCGGGATGATGTTCTGCGAGGCGTACTGCATGATCAGGCGTCCGGTGGTGGTCTCGCCGGTGAAGGCGATCTTGGCCACGCGGTTGCTCGATGCCAGCGGCTTGCCGGCCTCAAGGCCAAAGCCGTTGACGATGTTAACCACTCCTGGCGGCAGGAGGTCCGCAACCAGCTCCAGCCACACCATGATCGAAGCCGGTGTCTGCTCGGCGGGCTTGAGAACCACGCAATTGCCGGCAGCCAGAGCTGGTGCCAGCTTCCAGACGGCCATCAGGATCGGGAAGTTCCACGGGATGATCTGGCCCACGACCCCAAGCGGCTCGTGAAAGTGATAGGCGACGGTCGTGTCATCGACCTGGCTCAGACTGCCTTCCTGGGCGCGGATGCAGCTCGCGAAGTAGCGGAAGTGATCAACGGCCAGTGGCAGATCGGCGGCCATGGCTTCCCGGATCGGCTTGCCGTTATCGATCGTTTCGGCGAGCGCAAGAGTATTGAGATTCTGCTCCATCCGGTCGGCGATCTTGAGCAGGATGTTGGCACGCTCGGTCGGCGAGGTGCGGCCCCATGCGTCCTTGGCGGCGTGCGCGGCATCGAGCGCAAGCTCGATATCCTCGGCGCTCGATCGGGCGATTTCGCAAAAGGTATGACCGATGACGGGGCTGATATTCTCAAAGTACTGACCCTTGGTTGGCGGAACCCACTTGCCACCGATGTAATTGTCGTAACGGGCCTTGAAGGGGTCCTTGATCCCCAACTTGGAAATATCGGCTAGATTCATCTTTGTCTCCAGAAAGTTCGGGGCATATTGCCCTCGAGATATGAGCCGGGGCTAGCCGGCGCTTCGATGGGTCGAGCGGTCAACTGCGCGGGCCCGGACTATGCAGCGATACCATTTCAGATGCAAACTCACCAGCGCGATGCTGATTCACCAGCCGTTCGCTCCCACGAGCTTTTTGTAATCTCTCGCCGCGCGCAGGCGCCGGTCGGAATCGCAAGTGGAGGCGCCCGTGGCGGGCGCGCGCTCGCAGGGCCAACGCCGTGCAACGCGAAATGGAGACCTGGAAAAAGGTCGAGACAAGCGATAGTGCGAGACCGGGAGTCCTCCTGGCGCCCTGATCGAACGCTCGTTATATGCCCGTAAATCGAGGGCGTCAAGGCCTAGAGCCCGGTACCCGGCAAGCCGGAACAAAGGCACAGCGCAAGGACCTAAAATGCAGCAGCCTGGAGACTTCGGCTGCCATGGCTGTCACGCGATCGTCATGCGCGCAGGCAGGCGCGATGCGCTAGCATTTGCGGCTGCAGCATCGGCCGGGCTCCTCGCGAACGAGCCTTCAGAGCACAGAGCCCAACGACCAACCAGGGAGGAAGTAGATGATTGACCACATTGGCATCCGCACCCATGACCTGGCTGCAGCCAGCGCCTTTTACGCGGCGGCGCTGGCTCCGCTGGGCTACTCACTGCAGTTCGAGTATCCCGGCGGCACGGGCTTCGGGTCACCGGAGAAGGTGGCGTTCTGGATTGCCCAAACCGATCAGGCGACGTCGAGCCTGCACATCGCATTTGCCGCGCCCTCACGGGCGGCCGTAACGGCTTTTTATGAGGCCGCCATCAAGGCAGGGGCCAAGGACAATGGCGCTCCCGGGGTGCGCGAGCTCTATCATCCGGACTACTTCGGGGCTTTCGTGATCGACGCCGACGGCAACAACGTGGAAGCCGTCTGCCACCACGGGGCTTAAACCCCGCTGAGCACGCCGGGCGGCGCAATCAGGCTCGCACGCGCGCAGCGCCAGGAGGCGTCTCGCGCGTGCGGATCGGCCGGCAAGGCCTAGTGCTTCTGACTGTAGATACGACCGCTCTGGCGATTCTCGGCGTTCTGGATTCCCTGCTGCGCGCCGGCCCCGACGTGGCCAAAGGCGCCCGCGTTGGCCTCGCGATTGGCAACGTGAGCCTGGCCGCGTTCCAATGAGCCGGCCTGGCGATTATTGAGCGCGCCCGAGCGCAGACCCTGTCCGATCCGCGCCTGCTGGTTGATGTTGCGCTGCACGTCAGCCTGCATGCGCTGCGAGGACGCCGAATTGGGGTTCCCGGTCACACCATTGTGCTTGTCCTGGTAGATCTTGTTGCTCTCGCGGTTCTGCGCGCTCTGGATCTGCTGCTTCTCGGCGGAGGTCAGCGGACCGTTCTTCATGTCATTGGCTTCCATCTTGTCGATGTGGGCCTCACCGTGCTCAAGTTGCGCGGCCTCGCCCGTACTGAGCTGGCCGGACTGCAGGCCGTTTTCGATACGCTGCTGCTGGTTCTGGTCACGCTGCACCTCGGTAGTGGAGGTCTGGGCGAAGGCCGGCGCGGCGAAGGCAGCGGCGACAAGTACGGAAAGCAGAATCTTGGTCTTCATGATGGTGCTCCTTCGGTGTTTGTTTTGATCAAATGGATCTGCGACGAAGCCATTCTCCAGTGACCCGAAGTAACAAGGGGTGAGCCAATTGTAAGAGACTGTAAGATGAGTCTCAGCAAATGCCCGGGATCGCTCTAAGCGCATGGAGGCTTAGCCCTTATCCTGCGTGCTGCCAGGGCGATAGAGCTCGTCCGGTTCCATCCCGTCGTAGCGCTCGAAAGGCTGGTGGATCCAGGGATTTGCGGGCAGTTTGCGCACGTAGTAGTCGGGGCTCACAAGCGAGACAGGCTTCCACCACAGGACCGCCGTTCGCAGCTCGGTAATGGCGCCAAAGCGCTGCTGCAGGTGGGCGCACACCCGCTGCAGGGTCTTGCCGGAATCGACCAGGTCGTCGGCGACGAGCACCCGTCCGGCGAGGGGCGCCTGGGTGCTCGTAATGTGCTCGGCTATATCGAGGCGGCCCTGGACGGTGCCACCGGCCGCGCGATAGGAACTTGCCGCAAGGATCGCGAGCGGCCGATCGAACACGCGCGATAGTACGTCGCCAATCCGCAGGCCACCGCGCGCCAGGCACAGGATATGATCAAACGTCCAATCGGAGCGATGTACCGTGACGACGAGCTCCTCGATCAGCGCGTGGTACTGCTCCCAACTGACCCACAGGTGGGCGTCGCTGTCGACGGGTGCAGCGCCCTCTTCCATGGCCCTCTACTCGAAGGGGTGGCGCAGCACGATGGTCTCGTCGCGGTCGGGTCCGGTCGAAATCATGTCGATCGGTACCTCACAGACCGCAGCAAGACGCTCCAGATAACGGCGCGCATTCACCGGCAGCCCGTCGAGCTCCTTGACCCCGAAGGTGCTCTGCTGCCAGCCGGGCAATTCTTCATACACGGGTTCGCACTCGGCGATATGGGCAGCACCAAAGGGCAGGATGTCCGTAGTGGTACCGCCTATCTTGTAGCCGACTCCGAGCTTGATCGACTCGACGCCGTCCAGTACATCGAGCTTGGTTATGCAAAGACCCGAGACGCCGTTGATCTGGATCGAGCGCTTGAGCGCCGCGGCATCGAACCAGCCGCAGCGTCGCGCCCGGCCGGTCACCGAACCGAACTCCTTGCCCTTTTCCGCCAGGTGTCGCCCGACTTCGTCAAACAGCTCCGTCGGGAACGGGCCCGATCCGACGCGCGTGGTATAGGCCTTGGTAATGCCAAGCACATAGTGCAGGCTCTGCGGCCCGACGCCGGCTCCGGCCGAGGCGGCCCCGGCGACGCAGTTCGATGAAGTGACAAAGGGATAGGTACCATGATCGACGTCCAGCAACGCACCCTGGGCACCCTCGAACAATAGACTCTGGCCGTTTCTTTGCGCATCGAACAAGAGCCGCGAAACATCGGCCACCATGGGTTTGATGCGCGGGCCAAGCGCCAGGGCTTCTTCGAGCACCTGCTGGTAGTCGAGCGCAGCGACCTTGAGGTAGTGCGCCAGCACGAAATTGTGATACTCGAGTACCTCGCGCAGGCGCTCGGCAAAGCGCGGGGGTTCGAACAGATCCTGCAGGCGCAGTGCGCGGCGCGCCACCTTGTCCTCGTAGGCCGGGCCGATGCCGCGACCGGTGGTGCCGATCTTGCCCTCGCCCTGAAGCGCCTCGCGGCCCTGATCGATCGCCACGTGATACGGCAGGATGAGGGGACATTCCTCGCTGATGCGCAGGCGCCGCGCGACCTCGATCCCGGCGCCTTCGAGCTCGGCGATCTCTTTTAATAGCGCATCCGGAGACAGCACCACTCCGTTGCCGATGTAGCAGATAACGTCGGGCCGCATGATGCCCGACGGAATCAGGCGCAGGACGGTCTTCTTGCCGCCGATCAAAAGGGTGTGGCCGGCATTGTGCCCTCCCTGGAAGCGCACCACTCCCTGGGCATGATCAGTCAGCCAGTCAACCACCTTGCCCTTGCCCTCATCTCCCCACTGGGTGCCGATGACGACGACGTTTTTTGCCATGGTATGTGCTCTTTGGTTGTGCTCTAAGGGCCGATCAGGCCTGTTACGGCGCGAGCCGCTCGACTCGCCAGACGTCTTCAAATTTCACGAGAATCCGGTCGCAAACGAACTCCTGATTCTGCGCGGCGTGACCGGGCAGTTGCTGCACCACGATCTCGCCTGCCCGACGCAATCGTGCGATTGCCTCGCGCAGCGCCGGATCCGTCCCATCGGGGGCACGAATTGCGCCGCCTGGCGTGCGCTCGGGCAACAGCGCCGCCGCGTCGCGCAAGTACACGCTAAAGCCGGCCGCCGGCCTGGCGCGCCCGAAAGTCAGACCGATCTCATCGTAACGCCCGCCGCGCGCCACCGCACCTGCCAGACCCGGGCAATAGGCAGAAAACATGACGCCGCTATGGTATTGGTAGCCGCGCATATCGGCGAGATCGAACGACAGGCAAGCATCAGGCAAAGCGTGTGCCAGCGTCTCCAGATCATCGAGCGCGCGTGCAATCGGCGCAGAACTTGGCAATACCTGGCGCGCGCGCGTGAGGACCTCCGGACCACCGTAGAGATCACACAGCGCAGCCAGAGCCGCTGCGACACCGTCTGGCAAGCGCGCGGCCATCTGCGAGAGTCCGCTATGATCCTTGCTCTGCAGCAGCGGATGGATTTCGTCAGCAAGCGCTGCCTCCACCGGGGGCGCAAGCAGCGCGCGCAGGATGCCGACATGTGCCAGATCGATGCGCACCGTGCCAAGCCCGATGCACTCGAGCGATGTGCGCAGCAGTTCGAGCACCTCCAGGTCTGCTTCGAGGCCGGAATGTCCGTAGATCTCGGCACCGATCTGGAGCGATTCGCGCGAGCTCGAGAGCACCGAGGGACGGGTGTGCACAACGCTGCCTGCGTAACACAGGCGTGTCACCCCACTGCGATTGAGCAGGTGCGCGTCGATACGCGCCACCTGCGGCGTGATATCGGCGCGCAGGCCCATGGTGCGACCGGAGAGCTGATCGACGAGCTTGAACATCTGCAGGTCCATGTCACGACCGGTGCCGGAGAGCAGCGAGTCGGTGTATTCGACCAGCGGCGGCATCACCAGCTCGTATCCGTAGGTGGCAAACAGGTCGAGCAGTTTGCGCCTGAGCTCTTCAATCTTGCGCGCCTCGGAGGGCAAGACATCGGAGATCGATTCAGGAAGAGACCAGGCGGGCATGGCGGTTCGCTACAGGGTGGTCGCGCAGCGGACGGGCCGCATGCGCAAACCGATGATTTTAAATCAGATCAGCCATCCGACCAAAAGAGCGCTGGCACCTGCGAGCAAGGAAACGAGCCCGAAAAAGCGGATCTGGCCGTCGCTAAAGGCCAGCATGCGCGCAAACACCGCTTTCCAGCGTGCCGGTGCGACGAGCGGCAGCAGTCCTTCGCATGCCAGCGCCAGCCCCAGCGCCATCCAGAGGCTGTTCCAGAGGCTCATGGCTTTAGCGTTTTGGCTGAGCAGTGGTATCGGGATTCTTCATGAACTTGAAGAATTCCGAACTCGGGTCGACTACGACCAGGTCATTGCGACTCTTGAAGCTGGCGCGATAGGCCTCAAGACTCTTGTAGAAGGCATAAAACTGCGGGTCGCGCGAATAGGCTTCGGCGTATATCTGCGATGCGTGCGCGTCACCGTCACCCTTGATTGCCTGCGACTTCTCGTAGGCGTCCGCGAGTATGACCTCGCTCTGGCGATCTGCGTCGGCCTTGATCTGTTCCTGCTCGGCGGCGCCGACCGAACGAAGCTGGTTGGCCACCCGATTGCGCTCTGCCTCCATGCGCTGGTACACACGCTCGCTGATCTCGGGCAGCAGATCGACGCGCTTGAGACGCACATCGATGATGCTGATGCCAAGCGCGCCCACTTCAGCACCGACCTTCTCACGCACATCGCGCATCACGTCTTCGCGCTGGTCGGCGATGACCTCGCGCACGGTGCGCTTGGTGAATTCCTCGTTGAGGGCGGCACGAATGATCTGGGTGAGCCGGCTTTGCGCAAGCTGGGTATCGTTGCGCACGCTGACATAATACTGGGTCGGGTCGATCACCTGCCACTTGACGAACAGATCGACCAGCAGATTCTTCTTCTCGGCAGTGATGTAGCGGTCCGGTTCGACCTGGTCGATGGTATGGATGCGCCGATCAATGAAAGTCACCTGATCGATCGGATAGGGCCACTTGGCGTGCAGGCCCGGTTCCTTGATGACTTCCTTGACGCTCTGGAAAGTGAAGACGATGGCGAAACTGCGCTGATCGACTATGAACAGGCACGAGTAGGCGAGCCAGAGTACGGCGAGGATACTGATAAGGATCGGCAGGACGCGGTTCATGGCTAGCCGTCCTAACGTGTGTCGCGTTCGCGCGAACGCACCGGGTCGCGCGAGCGCGAATCGTCCGTCGGATTGCCGTTTGCCGAGGGCGGCTGAACGGCGGCTCCCGTCGCCGGTGCGGCGGTGCTCGCGGCCTGTTCACGCGAGCGTTCGATGAGCTTGTCCAGAGGCAGGTACAGCAGGTTGTTGCTGCCGTGGGTGTCGATGAGCACCTTGGTGGTGTTGGTGAACACGTCCTGCATAGTCTGCAGATACATCCGGTCGCGCGTCACCTGCGGCGCCTTGGAATACTCGGCCAGCACCTTCTTAAAGCGTGCCGCGTCCCCCTCTGCGGTCGCGACCACGCTGGCGCGATAGCCCTCGGCCTGCAGGATCAGGCGCGCGGCATCGCCGCGAGCACGGGGAATCACATCATTGGCGTAGGCCTGGCCCTCATTCTTTGAGCGCTCGGCGTCCTGGCTGGCCTTGACGGCATCATCGAAGGCTGCCTGGACCTGATCGGGAGGCTGCACGCTCTGAACCGCGACACCGGTAACCAGGATGCCGGTCTTGTAGAGGTCAAGAATGCGCTGGATCGACTCGTTGAGCTCGAAGGCAATCTTCTCGCGACCCGCGGAGATGGCGAAGTCCATCGTATTGCGTCCGACGATCTCGCGTACCGCCGTTTCGGCAGCCTGCTTGACCGTGCCTTCAGGGTCTTCGTTATTGAACTTGAATTCCTGGGCGTTCTTGATGCGGTATTGCACCGAGAAACGCACATCGACGATATTTTCGTCGCCTGTGAGCATCGCCGATCCGCGCACCTTGGCGCCAACCGCCAATTCGGTGCCGTCGATCGTTACGCTCTTGGAGCCCGACAGATCAACCGTCTCGACGCTCTCGATCGGCCAGGGCATATGCCATCCCTGGCCAGGTCCGGTGGTCGTCACATAGCGACCGAATCTCAATACCACTCCGGCGCTGCCTGCCGGGACCTGGTAGAGGCCGCTGGCGAGCCAGCCAAGCGCGATCGCCCCGGCTATACCAATCCACAGGGCGCGCACGCTGTCGTGCCGTCCATCGGGCCCGCCCGCGCCACCACCAGAGAAATTGCGACGGCGAAACAGGCTGTTCAGGCGGCGATTGAAATTCTGCCAGATCTCTTCGAGATCGGGTGGTCCCTGGCCGCGATTGCCATCGGACAAGGTCAGTGCGTCATCGCGCTCTTTGGCAACACGACGCGGCCACGGAAATTTGAGGGATAGGCGCATAAGGCGAGATTGTCTCAGGTCGCAACGCCGATTCGAGTCGGATCGATTTGCCAGGGGGCACCCTGCTGCGGCGCAAGCGCCGGCCCTTGTGCAACCGTCACCAGCGCGCCGCGCAGCAGATCCAGACCAGACCCGGTGCGTGCGCTCAAAGCAACGCGGCGGATCGTACCACATTCATCATGTTCGATCGCCGGTTCGAGCCCGGTGGCATCGATCTTGTTCCAGACAAGAATCTGCGGGATATGCTCGGCGCCGATTTCGGCGAGCACCGCATTGACCTGTTCGATCTGTTCGAAGCGCGCACTGCTGGCGGCATCGACGACATGCAGCAAGAGATCGGCCTGGATGGTTTCCTCGAGTGTCGCCTTGAATGCTTCAACCAACTGGTGGGGCAACTCGCGAATGAAGCCGACCGTGTCGGAGAGCACAACTGAGCCCACGCCCTCAAGATAGACACGGCGCGAGGTCGTATCGAGCGTGGCAAACAACTGGTCGGCGGCGTAGGCAGTCGCGTGCGTGAGTGCATTGAACAGGGTCGACTTGCCAGCGTTGGTGTAGCCAACCAGCGATACCGAGAAGGTCCCGGCGCGGTGGCGCGCGCGCCTTTGAGTAGCGCGCTGGCGCTCCAGTTTCTCGAGCTTGACGCGCAGCATCTTGACCCGGTCGCCGATCAGGCGCCGGTCCGTCTCAAGCTGGGTTTCGCCCGGACCGCGCAGACCGATACCGCCTTTTTGACGCTCAAGGTGGGTCCAGCCGCGCACCAGCCGCGTCGACAGATGGGACAGTTGGGCCAGTTCGACCTGGATCTTGCCCTCGTGACTTTTTGCACGCTGCGCAAAGATATCCAGAATCAGACTGGTGCGATCAACCACCGACACCTGCAGCACGCGCTCGAGATTGCGCTGTTGCGCTGGTGAAAGCGCGTGATCGAAGATCACCACCTCGAGTCCTTCGGCCTCGACGGCCTGGCGGATTTCCTGCGCTTTGCCCGAGCCGACGAACAGGGCAGGATCGGGACTGCCGCGCCGGGCCGTGAAGCTGACGATGGGCTCGACTCCGGCCGAGAGCGCCAACAGGCGCAATTCTTCCAGATCCTCGGATGCGGCGGGACCGGAAAATTCGACCCGCACCAGCGCAGCGCGCACGGCATTAGCCTTCAAGAAAGTCAGCGCCAGGTTCGCCAGAACGCCCGCCGGTCACAGGGCTCGTACGCGTCACTCGACGTTTTCAATGCTGAAATTGACTGCCCGCGCGGGGACTACGGTCGAGATGGCGTGCTTATAGACCATCTGCGTGACGGTATTGCGCAGTAGCACGACGTATTGGTCGAACGACTCGATCTGTCCCTGCAGCTTGATACCGTTGACCAGATAAATCGACACGGGTATGTGCTCTTTACGCAGGACATTGAGAAACGGGTCTTGTAATAGTTGCCCTTTGTTGCTCATGATCACTCCAGGAGGTTATTGTTGTAAAGCAACGCGGCCACTGCGGGCCGATGGTACGGGAGCCATCCGTTCGAATCTGGCGACGGATCCGGGAAACTCAAGATATCCGGAACGAAAAAGTACCGCCAATCCTGTACCGCGAATCAATGTAGCCGATTTTAGAGTCAATTTCCAGACGGCGCCGGAGCGACGCAAGCGATTTGCTAAGTCTCCTGATCGACAAAGGGGTTGCGCGTCGAGCGAAATTCGATGCGCAGGGGCGTGCCTTTGAGCTCGAAGGTCTCGCGCAGCGAACTCTCCAGATAGCGCCGGTAGGTATCGGGAACACGATCCAAGCCGGTACCGTGAATCACGACCACCGGCGGATTCTGTCCGCCCTGATGCGCGTAGCGCATCTTGGGGCGCGACATACCACGCCGCGGCGGCGGCTGCTTGTCGACCGCGGCGATCACGGCACGCGTCAGGCGTGGCGTCGAGAGCTTGGCAAAGGCCGCCTTGTGAGCGGCGTCGACCGAGCGCATCAGAGAGGCCACGCCGCTGCCCTTGAGGGCCGATATGAAGTGGCTCGCCGCGAATGACAGAAAACCGAGCTTGCGTTCGATGTCGCGCTTGGTGGTCTCGCGCACATAGCTATCGAGGCCATCCCACTTGTTGACGGCCATCACCACGGCCCGTCCCGATTCGAGAACGAAACCCGCGATGTGCGCATCCTGATCCGAGATCTCCTGGCTGGCGTCAACCATCAGGATCACGACGTTGGCTTTCTCGATGGATTGCAGGGTCTTGACTACCGAGAACTTCTCGACCGCTTCGAACACCTTGCCCCTGCGGCGCAGGCCGGCGGTGTCGATCAGGGTGTAGGGCTTGCCGCCGCGTTCGAATTCGATCTCGATAGAGTCGCGCGTGGTACCTGGCATATCGAAGGCGATCACGCGCTCTTCGCCAAGCAGGGTGTTGACCAGGGTCGATTTGCCGACGTTGGGCCGGCCGACCACGGCGATGCGCACCCGATGCCCGGCGTCGGCGGCGGCTTCGTCGGTCTCGGGCGCCGGCCCGAGCACTTCGAGAGCGTGTTCGACCAGGTCATGCACACCATCGCCGTGCGCGGCCGACACCGCCAGGGGCTCGCCCATTCCGAGCTCGTAGAACTCCGCCGCGACCGTCGCGCGATTCATCCCCTCGGCCTTGTTGACCACGAGGAGGATCTTGCGACCGCGCTTGCGCAGATCGTCGGCGATATGCTTGTCCTGCGGTGTTAACCCTGAGCGCGCGTCAGTCAGAAAAATCACCAGATCCGCCTCGGCCATCGCCTGGCGTGTCTGTTTGGCCATTTCGTGAACGATGCCTTCCTTGACGATCGGCTCGAAGCCGCCGGTATCGATCACCAGGTAGGGACGATCACCGATACGGCCCTCGCCGTAATGGCGATCGCGCGTGAGCCCCGGCATATCGGCGACCAGCGCATCACGACTGCGGGTCATGCGGTTGAACAGCGTCGATTTGCCGACGTTGGGCCGGCCGACCAGGGCGATCACCGGCAACAGGGCGGATGCCATGGTGTGCCTAGCGAGAAATAAAACCGGACACGACTTACTCGGGACCGAACACGTACACGCCACCATGTTGGGTCTGCACAACCAGCGCCGGCTTGCCCGCGATCTCGATTGCCAGGGGCGTGACCCTGATCGGGGAGTCGTCGGTGCTGGCGCGTGCGACAAGCTTGCCATCCTCGCGCGCCATCCAGTGCACGAAACCGCCAATGTCGCCGAAGGCGACCGCACCAGGATAAATCGCCGGAGCCGTCAACTGGCGGTACAGCAACTTGTCGTCCTTCCAGATGCTCGACCCGGAGACCCGCGAATAGGCCTGGACCACCGAATCCTCGTTGCTCACGTAGGCATAGCTGACGTCGATCGCCACTCCGGTCGGAGTAGAGACGTCGCGCGTCCAGATCGGCTGGCCGTTGTCGAGATAAAAGCAGCCAACTCGCCCCTGGAAGGTCGCCACGCACACATCGCGCGGTCCGATTACCGGAGTACCCATCACATCGGAAACCCGCTCGAGCTCGGTAGCGCCCTTGGGCACCGCGACGGCCGTTTCCCAGCGCAGGCCACCATTATTGAGTGACAGTGCGATGAACTTGCCGCCCGACAGACCAGCCAGCACGTTGCCACCGCTACTGACAAGGCCCGGGTTGCCGCGGATCACCAGCGGCTGGGCAACGCGAGAATAGAGCCAGCGCCTTGCACCGGTCGTGGCGTCGTAGGCGAGAATGCGTCCATCGGTGGTGCGCGCGAGAACCGAGTTGCCAAATACACCCGGGGCGCCGAGCACTTCGCCACCGGTCGGCGCATGCCAGCGGATCACACCCTGCTGATCGAGCACAAACAGCTCACCGGCATTGTCGACCACCGCGATGCTTTGCGCGTCCGCTCCCACACCCGCAGAAATGCCCGAGTCAAGTTTGATGCGCCAGACTTGCGCGCCGGTCGCACCGGCGAGCCGCGCGAGGCTACCGTCGGCGGCGGCAACAAAGACGTCGCCATTGGAGAAGGCCGGCGAGAGGTAGACGCGCTCAGAGCTGCCGATAGAACTCGACCAGATCTGCCTGACCTTCAGTTCCTGGGTGATCGGTGTGAGTTCGGTCGGTTTGCGCGGATCATCGGATTCAAAAATACTACAGCCAGCCAGCTGCAGGGCGACGAGGGATAACAAGAGCCGGCGGATCATTTCTTCTCCGGTGTTGGGGTATTGGATGGGACGGCAGCAGGCACCGCTGGCGGGGTGGCTGGCGCAACGGTCCCGGGGACAGGCGTGGCGGCTGCGGGCGCTAGCCCGGCCGCGGCCGGGCTAGCGGTCGCGACAGGCAAGGCCGACGCCAGCGCGTCAAGCTTGAAGTCGAGTACCGGTTCGAATGAGCTGCGCTGCGCAGTCGGCAGATCCTGCAGCTTGGCCTTGGCATCTTCGTAAGACTTGCGCGCTTCGGCGGTCTTGTTCTCTGCGAAATAAACATCGCCCCGGCGATCCGCGAACGCGACTGCGAATCCGGGTAGTGGCGTGACGTCGAGCGCCTTTAAGGCCGCATCGAACTGTTTCATGTCGATCAACACGCTCGCTAAGCGCAGGCGCGCGATCTGCCGATAGGAGTCATCCTGTGCGTGCTCCGTGGCCCATTGCAGCTGCGCCTGCGCCGTCTTCAGGTCGCCCGAGTCGACATTGGCGTGGGCCGCGACCAGAGCCGCCATCTGGGCGTAGCCGGTGCCCGAATACTTCTCGATGAGCACCCCCGCCGCATCGCGCACCATCGCATTGTTCTTGGTGGCGACACCCTTTTGCAGCTGCTCGTAGACACCTGAGGCTTCACTGGCCTGGCGCATCTGCCAGTATTGCCAGCCATAGTTGGCGAGCACGCCGAGCGCCGCCAGCGAGATAAGGCCCGAGACCAGATTGCCCCACCTGGCCCACCAGGCCTTGAATTGGTCCAGACTTTCTTGTTCTTCCAGATCGTAAGCCACGTACCTTGTCCTTGCTCAGTTAAGCGAATTCCTGTGTACCTGCAATCTCGTCGATGAGAAACTCGACCAGTTGCTCCATGCGCACGCGGCGCTGCGACCCTCCGGCGGCGCTCTCGCGCAATGTCTTGACGCTGATCTCCCCGGCCTTGATCTCGTCTTCTCCAAGAATCAGGGCAAAGGCTGCGCCGCTGGCGTCGGCGCGCTTCATCTGCGTCTTGAAGCTGCTCGCCTGGCGCTCGCCGCCACAATGCAATATCACGTTCAACCCGGCGCTGCGCAGATCTTCGCCCAGGCGCATGGCCAGCCGGGCAGCGCCCTCGCCCTGGTGCACGATATATGCGTCGCAACCGCTCTGCGCGGCCAGGGGCGTCTGCTGCTGCATCAGATCAATGATGCGCTCGATGCCCATGCCAAATCCGCAGGCCGGCGCCGGCTTGCCACCGATCATTTCTATAAGCGGATCATAGCGCCCGCCCCCGCACACGGTCCCCTGTGCACCCAGACTGTCGCTGACCCACTCGAAGACCGTCAGGTTGTAGTAATCCATGCCGCGCACCAGACGCGGATTGATGCGGTATTGCACGCCCGCCTCGCGCAGATACTCCTGCAGTCCCTCGAAATGCGCCTGGGATGTCGCGCCAAGATACCCCGACAGGCGCGGCGCACCCTCGATGAGCTCCTGCATCCCTGGATTCTTGGTGTCCAGGATCCGCAGCGGATTGGTATGCAGACGCCGCCGTGCGTCGCCGTCCAGATCCTTCTCGAAGCGCTCGAGATATTCAATCAGGGCAGCCCGGTGCAGCAGGCGTTCGGCGGGCTCGCCGATCGAGTTGATCTCCAGGCGAACGTCTGACAGCCCGAGATCCTCGAACAGGCGTCGCGCCACCAGAATCACTTCCGTATCGACGTCCGGACCGGCAAAACCGAGGGCCTCGATGCCGAACTGGTGGAACTGGCGAAAGCGTCCGCGTTGCGGGCGCTCGTGCCGGAACATCGGTCCGAGGTACCACAGGCGCTGCGGGCCGTTATAGATCAGGTTGTGTTCGATCGTCGCCCGCACCACGCCGGCGGTCCCCTCTGGTCGCAGCGTCAGTTCCTCACCGTTGAGCGCGTCGGTAAAGCTGTACATTTCCTTCTCGACGATGTCGGTGACTTCACCGATGCCGCGGCGAAACAGGCGAGTCGATTCAACGATCGGTGTGCGCACCTCCCCGTAGCCGTAGCTGCGCGCCACACTCCGGGCCGCCTCCTCGAAGAGTTCCCAGTAGCCGATTGTCGCCGGCAGGGCATCGTTCATGCCCTTGACGCCGGCGATCCGCTCGTTGGCTTTGCTCATGTCACCGGGGTCCAGTTAGGCGACGACGTTGGCCGAGGCGTGCACTTGCGCGGTGCCATAGCGCTTTTCGACGTAGCGCGCCACGATCTCCTGAAACTCCTCGGCGATCCGGTCACCCTTGAGGGTAACGTTGCGCGCGCCGTCGATGAACACAGGTGCCACCGGCTGCTCCCCCGAACCAGGCAGGCTGATGCCGATGTCGGCGTGCTTGGACTCTCCCGGCCCGTTGACGACGCAGCCCATGACCGCCACGCGCATGTCCTCAACCCCCGGATAGCGCTTTTTCCAATGCGGCATCTGCTCGCGCAGCCACGACTGGATATCGGCCGCGAGCTCCTGAAAGACGGTGCTGGTAGTGCGACCGCAGCCCGGACAGGCAATCACCATCGGGGTGAACGCGCGCAGACCCATGGTCTGCAGGATTTCCTGGGCGACGATCACCTCGCGGGTGCGGTCGCCATTCGGTTCAGGCGTGAGCGATATGCGAATCGTGTCGCCGATGCCCTCCTGCAGCAGGACGGCAAGCGCAGCGGTCGAGGCAACGATACCCTTGCTGCCCATGCCCGCCTCCGTGAGGCCCA
>CAJCHO010000040.1 GCA_903970145.1 Mycobacteriaceae bacterium
AGGAACACTTCCCGCCGCGTCTTCTTCCGCTTGCCGGCGTGTTCCGCATCCGAAAAACTGATCTGTTTCATCGCCCCTCCCGTGCCTCCATTATTAACGCTCAACCGACACTCCGGTGGACTTGTTCAGACAATCCCTAGAGAGCGTTGGTGCCTTCCAGTGCTGGCAGGATGTGTGTGTGAGCTTTACCACTTGCAGTCATTGCCGCGTAGTGCACTGGCAACCAGGAGCGGGATCGCGAATACGCCGAGTCCCGCATACGCCTGGCTGCAGTCGGGCTTTTTCGCCTGATTGACGGTGTCGCGCAGCCGCTGCGCTGTCGAGGGTGCCACCAGCAAGTTTTGCGGGGCAAGGGCAGTATCTGTGCGTGTAAACTCGTCCGTTGCGGCGAAGCTTCGTGCCTGTTGCCTGAGCGTTTCCATGTCCAGCGAATCTGCTTCAGAAGGCTCGCGCGACCTGGTCGTCGTCGGCCGCTCGCGGCCGGACGGCGCGGAGATGGACTGCGCACGTAGCGCAGTGCCACTCACCGCTGTCCGGTGCGGCGCTGCAAGAGACTCTCGTTGCGGCGCACTAACTGTGCTTCTCGTCGTAAGCAGGCTTACTTCCACTCGGCGTGCGCTGCGAGGCTCCGTGGCCAAGCGCGGTGTGTGCCACAAGAGCACGAGGATTGCGGCGTGTACCACAAGCGCGCTGGCGAGGGCGACCCCGCGCGCGCCAGTCGCCCGTCTCATGCCGGGTGATTCATCTGTCATCATGAGCATTCTTGTACCGGCTGCTGGCTACCGAAGTGCCTCGGCGACACTCGGATATCGCAAGGCTATGCCCAGTTCGCTGAGGATCCGACTATTCGAGATGCGGCGCGATTCGCGCATGAAAGAAAGCTGCATCTCAGACAGGAACGCGGGCAGGTCGCTTTTTTGCCGGCGCGGGGGGCGCGGCAGCTGCTTGGCGTCGGCAACCAGATCAAAATAGTCGCCCATGAGCATCTCGCTCGAATCACAGGCGTTGAAAGTGCGCAGGGCAGCGCCTCGCGACAATGCCGCTACGATCATGCGCGCGAGGTCCTGCATGTGGATGTGATTGCTGTAAATGTCCTCCTCGCGCCGCAACACCGGCAAGCCGTCAATCAGGCGCCGCAAGGGCAGGCGGTCGTGACCATAAATGCCCGGAGCTCGAAGTACTGTCAGGCGCACCTGGCGGCGCTGCGCCCAGGCGCGCAGAACCAATTCGGCATCCACACGCCGCACGGCGCGCTCCGACTGCGGATTGGTCGTTCGGGTTTCATCAATGCGTGCACCCCCGCAATCCCCATAGACCCCGGTGGTGCTGACATAGGCCAGCGCGCGCACCGGTCCGAGACTAGCCAAGAGGTGCCGCGTTCGCTTATCGAAGCTGCCGGTAGGACTAGGGGGAGCCAGGTGAATTACGTGATCGGCCAGACCCGTGATACGGTAGAGCGTTGCGGGATCATCCAGATCGGCGTGCAGGGGCGTGACCCCCATCGAACGCAGGTTCATGTCGCGTGTGTCACTGCGTGAGAGCGCGAACACGTGGCAGCGCGGTGCCAGAATTCGTGCCACCACCAAGCCCACAGCGCCACAGCCAACGATTAGAATGCGGGGTCGGGCACGCCTTGCCATGGCTCTTTACTTGAATCAGATATTTATCGTCGACAGCACAGTATGACATTCCAGGTTACCGTCAGACCCTCCCAGCATCATTTTGAAGTAGAACCCCATGAATCCGTTCTCGAGGCGGCACTGCGCCAGGGGGTGGGCCTGCCATACGGTTGTCGAAACGGCGCCTGCGGCAGTTGCAAGGGCCGCGTCGTCGAGGGCACCGTCACGCACCGCTCCCACCAGGCGTCAACCCTGCCTCCGGAAGACGTCGCCGAGGGCAAGGCGCTGTTCTGCAGCGCGCTTGCGCACTCCGATCTGCTCATCGAGGTGCGCGAAGTCGATGGCGTGGGCGCCCTTGCGATTCGCAAATTGCCGGCTCGGGTGGCCGAGCTTGATCGCGCCGCACACGACGTAGTGATCATGCGCCTGCAACTGCCGGCTGCCGAGCGTTTTCAATACCTGGCCGGACAGTATGTCGAGATGATTCTCAAGGACGGCAAGCGTCGCAGCTACTCGATGGCAACAGCGCCGCACCTTGCCGAGCAGGTTGAACTGCATGTGCGTCATACCCCAGGCGGTCTTTTCACCGATCACGTCTTCGGTGCGGGCGCCTCCCAGCTCAAGGTGCGCGACATTCTGCGATTTGAAGGACCCTTTGGAACTTTCACTCTGCGTGAGGACAGTGACAAGCCGATCGTGTTTCTTGCCAGCGGCACCGGTTTCGCGCCGATCAAGGCCATGGTTGAGCACTGTATCGCTCTCAAATCCGCGCGCCCGATGGTGCTCTATTGGGGTGGGCGGCGACCTGCGGATCTGTATCTGGACGCGCTGGCGCGCTCCTGGGAGGAAGAACTTGGCTCGTTCAGCTATGTCCCCGTGATTTCGGATGCCTTGCCTGAAGATGGCTGGTCGGGGCGCACCGGTCTCGTGCACCGTGCGGTGATGGCCGATATTGCGGATCTCTCGGGGTACCAGGTCTATGCGTGCGGCGCTCCTGTGATGGTCGAGGCGGCGCGTCGCGATTTCGCTGCGACTTGTGGACTTGCCGTCGAGGAATTTTTCGCGGACGCGTTTACGACCCAGGCCGATCTGGCGCGCCAGACCCTGGTAGCTGACTAGGAGTTCTCATGTACGTACCCAAACATTTTTCGGTCGAGGAACGCGCCCACCTGCTCGAAGTCATGCGCACCTACAATTTTGCGATCATGACCAGCATGGTCGATGGCGCGCCCTTTGCCACGCACTTGCCGGTGCTGGTGCGTGAGGATGGAGACACACTGGTCGTCGACGCGCACGTGGCGGCTGCCAACGCCCACTGGCGCGCCCTTGAGAATGATGGCCAGGTGCTGCTGATTTTTTCGGGCCCGCACAGCTACATCTCGCCGACCATCTATCGCACCGACAACCGGGTGCCGACGTGGAACTATCTGGCAGTGCACGCCAGCGGCACGGCACGCGTGCTGCACGACCCCGCCAGCAAACTTGAGGTGCTCGGCAAGCTCATCAGCCATCACGAACCCGCTTTTGCCGAGCGCTTTGCGAAATTCGAGACGGACTATCGCGACAGCCTGCTCAAAGCCATCGTCGGGCTTGAGATCCGCATCGACAAACTCGAAGGCAAGTTCAAGCTCGGCCAGAACAGGCGCTCGGACGAGCGTCCCGGCGTGCTGGCTGAGATGCAAGCGGGTGACGAGAACCAGCGTGCGCTGGCGGACTGGACCAAAAGGCTGGCCTAGAGCGAGGGAAGCGCTGGCTTATTCGCCGAGGTAGGCGGCGCGAACCTTGGGGTCGTCGAGCATGTCGCTTGCCTTGCCGCTCATTGTCACCAGGCCCGATTCCATCACGTAGCCGCGATGCGCCGCCTGCAATGCCAGACGCGCGTTCTGCTCGACCAGGAGGATCGTGACACCCTGGGCGGAGACGTCGCGAATCACTTCGAAGATCTTCTCGACCATGATCGGCGACAGACCCATCGAAGGTTCATCGAGCAACAGCAATTTGGGATGGCCCATGAGGGCGCGTGCCATGGCAAGCATCTGTTGCTCGCCACCGGACATCGTACCGGCGAGCTGGTGGGCGCGTTCCTTGAGGCGCGGAAAAATGCCGAACATGCGCTCGATATCGGCGCGGATCCCAGCCTCATCGGAGCGCACAAAGGCGCCCATCTGCAGATTCTCGTAGATGCTCATGCGCGCAAATACACCGCGCCCTTCGGGAACCATGGCAAGCCCCTGGTGCAGCAGGCGAAATGCCGGTGTGCCTTCGAGGTTCTTTTCCAGGTAGATGATTTCGCCAGCGGCCCACTTCAGGAGTCCGGTGATCGCTTTTAACGTGGTGGTCTTGCCGGCGCCATTGGCTCCAATAATGGTCACCAGTTCCCCCTCGTGAATCTCGAGGTCGATGCCCTTGACAGCCTCGATGCCGCCATAGTTGACCTTGAGCCCCTTGATCTGAAGCAGTGGCGGCTTGCGATCCTGGGTCATCAGTGGCCCCCGCCGAGGTAGGCTTCGATCACCGCCGCGTTGCTCTGGATCTCGGAGGGTTCGCCCTCGGCAATCGACTTGCCGTAATCAAGCACCGTGACGCGATCGCACAGGCCCATGACGAGCTTCACATCGTGCTCGATGATGAGGATCGTCTTGCCATCGCGACTGATACTCTCCAGCAGGTCGCGCAAACCGAGCTTTTCGGTGGCGTTCATGCCGGCCGCCGGTTCGTCGAGCGCCAGGAGCTGCGGATCGGTTGCGAGGGCGCGGGCAATCTCAAGCCGACGCTGATCACCGTAGGACAGCGTGCGAGCGCGATAGTCGGCATATTGCGAAATTCCGACGTACTCGAGCAATTCCGCGGCACGCGAGCGAATTGCCGCTTCCTCGCGACGCGTGGCAGGGGTGCGCAGCACGGCACCAATCACACCGGCACGGGTTCGCACGTGCCGACCCACCATGACGTTCTCAAGCGCCGTCATCTCGCCAAACAGGCGGATGTTCTGGAAGGTGCGCGCGATGCCGGCGCGGGCAACCTCGTGGGGTGCGGAGGGCGAATAGGGCTTTCCGGCCAACTCGAAGCTGCCGGAATCGGCTTGGTAGAGTCCCGTGATGACATTGAAAAAAGTCGTCTTGCCCGCGCCATTAGGACCGATCAGGCCGTAGATCTGGCCGCGCCGAATGGTCAGCGCAACGTCGGCGAGTGCCTGCAAGCCGCCAAAGCGCTTGCTGACCGATTTAACCGAGAGCAGAACGTCGGCCTGGTCCATCAGGCGCCTTCGGCGGCCGAGCGCTTGGCCTTGATACCGTGCAGGCCGCGCCCGTGCTCAGGTGCCGGCCACAGGCCGCTGGGACGACGCAGCATGATGACAACCATGGCCATGCCGAAGATCAGCAGCCGTAGCACCTCGGGCTCCAGAATATTGCCGGCCAGATTGACGAGGATGTCGTGGATAGTCGCCGGCAGGAAACCGGACAGGCGATCGATGGCGTCAAGCACCGGTAGCCGCGCGGCCTGAACCAGATGGCGTAAAACCTCCGGCAGGGCAGCCAGCAACACCGCACCCAGAATGACTCCGGGCAGGTGACCCATACCGCCGAGCACCACCATCGCCAGAATGACGATTGATTCGCTCAGGCCAAAAGACTCGGGACTCACGAACCCCTGGAACGAAGCAAACATGGCACCCGAAATGCCACCGAAGCTTGCGCCCATCGCGAAGGCCAGCAGCTTGATATTGCGCGTATTGATGCCCATCGCCTTGGCCGCGATCTCATCCTCGCGAATCGCGACCCACGCGCGACCGATGCGCGAGCCCTGCAGCCGGATATTGAAAAACACGATTACGACCACCAGGCCGAGAAACAGATAGTAGTAGGACTGCACCGAGGGTATTGCTATGTCGGTCACGCCAAACAGGTGGTGGGTGCGATTAAAAGGGTAGTCGATCAGGTCGTGGTCGGCTATACCCACCCGAATACGCACCGGATCGATCGCATTGATGCCCTGCGGGCCGTTGGTCAGATTGACTGGTGTGTTGAGGTTGTTTAGAAAAATCCGGATGATCTCGCCAAATCCCAGCGTCACGATGGCCAGATAGTCTCCGCGCAATTTCAGCGTGGGGGCGCCAAGGATCACTCCAAAACTTGCCGCGAGCAAACCTGCCAGCGGCACAATCCACCAAATCGACAGGTGGATGCCGTGCTGGCTTATTTCCGGGCCGAAAAGCTGCACCAGAAATTGACCAATCGCCGGATAGTTCTCAACGAAGGAGTTCAGGACGGTGGCGAACTGGGGCGACGCGAGCATCGCGGCCAGATACGCGCCCACTGCGTAAAAGGCGATATATCCAAGGTCGAGCAGGCCGGCGAATCCGACGACGATGTTTAAGCCCAGCGCCAGCATGACATACAGCAATGCCGTATCGAGGATGCGGATCCACGAGTTGCCGAAGTGACCCGCCACGAATGGAAGTAGCAGGAGTGCCAGGCCGATCAGCGCGGCGCCGGCGTAGGCGCGCGCGACATGGCCCCGGGAAGGTGTGGCGCTCACCAACGACCCCGCGTCCTGCGCAAGCGGATCGCCATCGCCCATCCCTTACGCGCGATCCGCAATTCGTTCGCCCATCAGTCCCGAGGGCCTCAGGGTAAGCACCAGAATCAGCACTCCGAAGGCAAACACGTCCTGATAGTTGCTGCGAAAAAAGCCGCCGGTCAGATCGCTGATGTAGCCGGCCCCGAGGACTTCGATCATGCCAAGCACCAGGCCCCCGACCATGGCGCCATACAGATTGCCGATGCCACCCAGGACCGCTGCCGTGAAAGCCTTCAGGCCCGGGATAAAGCCCATGTAGAAGTGGGCGGTTGAATAGTTGGCCGCAGTCAGCACGCCGGCGACTGCAGCCAGTGCCGCGCCGATGGCGAAGGCGGCGACGATGACGCGGTTGGAGTCGACACCCATCAGGCTCGCCACGCGAGGGCTTTCCGCGGTGGCGCGCATCGCGCGCCCGAGCTTGGTCTTCTCTACCAGGAGCACGAGCCCCACCATCAGGAGTGCGGCGACCACGATGATCAGAATCTGGGTTGCAGTAATCGTTGCTCCGCCGACCGCGATCGGGTCGCTCGGCAGCATCGGGGGAAAGACCTTGGTATCCCGCCCGAATAGCACCATGGCGCCGGTCTGCAGGATCTGCGATACACCGATTGCCGTAATCAGTGGCGCAAGGCGCGGTGCATTGCGCAAGGGACGGTAGGCGATGCGCTCGATTGCCACGTTGATGAGGATGCACACCGGTATTGCCGAGGCGAACCCCACCAGGAGCAGTACCCAACCCGGGGTTTGCGGAAACAGCAGCACCGTTGCACTGACTGCCGCATAAGCCGTAAGCGCGCCGACCATCAGCACGTCGCCGTGCGCGAAATTGATCAGACTGAGAATCCCGTAGACCATCGTATAGCCGAGCGCGATGAGGGCATAGATGCTGCCCTGTACCAGGCCGTTGATGATCTGCTGGAAAAAGATATCGATGTTCATCGTGCTCCCTGGTCAGGCTCGTAGGTGAGCCCCGCGATGGCCATGGGAGGGCCTTGCAAGAATCCTGCCACCCCGGTCAGCGCAGAGCGGATTCTAACTGACATCGGGGGTCGCTCAAAAACGCTCGCAGCGCTGTTTGAGCGGGCGCTAGCCGCCCAAAGCCATGAGCGAGGCATTGCCACCGGCTGCAGCCGTGTTGGTGCTAACTGTGCGCTCATGCAAGAGGCGCCACGCCTGGGCAGCGGGGGCCTGCTCGAAGCCCAAGACGATCAGTGGCACGAGGGCTCCGGGACGCTCGGTCAGGAGCCGGCGCTGGCTCTGCATGCCGTCTCCGGGCGCAATGCAGGCAGCATCGACTGGCTCTTGCGGACTCCAGGATGCGAGCAGGCTCGAGAGCCCTGCGGGGAGCCGGGTGCAGTCACCACAAGCTTGCCCCCCATTGGCCAGCACCACGATCATCTGTGCGACCAGGTCCGCGAGCGATCCACCAAGGCAGGCAACACGCCCGCGCGGCACAAAGCGCAGCCGATTGGTCTCACCGGTAGGCCCGGAAAGCTCCAGTTCGCGAGAGGCTAAGCTCGCCTGTTGCGCTGTCTCGCACAGGGCAAATAACTGCTCTTTCTGGATCGCGTTCAATTGATCCGTCGCGAGGATGGCAGCGCGCAAGGCCTCAAGGCGGTTCCGCTGCTCGGCACTGACGACGGCAGTGGAATCCTTGAGTTCCAGCCCAAGCGGTCCACCCAGGCGCGCGAGGTAAAGGGGCCCGCCGGCCTTGGGACCGGTTCCTGAGAGTCCCTCACCACCGAAGGGTTGCACCCCGACGACCGCGCCGACCATGTTCCGATTGACGTACAGGTTGCCGGCGTGGCCGGCGCCGACCACGCGTGCGATGTGCTCGTCGATGCGGCTGTGTATACCCATGGTCAGACCATAGCCGCTGGCATTGATGGACTCGATCAGCTGGTCAAGACTGCCTTCGCAATAGCGCAGTACATGCAGAACCGGACCGAACACCTCGCCGTCGAGCTCGCCGAGCGCATTGATTTCGATGATGGCGGGCGCAACGAAGCTGCCCTGTTGCGCGGCTTCGCTCATCTGTAGCCGGGTGACGCGGTGGCCACGCGCGCGCATGCGCTCGATGTAGCTCTCCAGCTGTGCCTGAGCGACGCCGTCGATGACAGGTCCGACATCAATCTCCAGACGCGCGGGATCGCCCATGCACAGCTCGTCGGCAGCACCGCGCAGCATGGTCAGGATGGTGTCGGCGATATCCTCTTGCAGGCACAGCACGCGCAGCGCCGAACAACGCTGTCCGGCGCTGTCGAAGGCCGAAGTGATGACATCCTGGACGACCTGCTCGGGCAGGGCGCTCGAATCAACGATCATGGCATTCTGGCCGCCGGTCTCGGCGATCAGAATCGTCTCATCGCTGCGCAGTGCCAATTGGCGCGCTATGAGCCGGGCGACGTCTGTCGAACCAGTGAAGAGCACACCGCCGATGCGCGCATCGGCGACGAGCTGCGCCCCGATCGTCTCGCCGGGCCCCGGGAGCAGCTGCAGGATCGCTTGCGGAACGCCCGCCGCGTGCATTAGTGCAACCGCGCGCGCAGCCATCAGGGGTGTCTGCTCAGCCGGTTTGGCAAGCACGGCACGCCCACAGGCGAGAGCAGCGCTGACCTGCCCCACAAATATGGCAAGCGGGAAATTCCACGGTGAGATACACACGATCGGCTTGCCCGCTGCAGGCAGAGCCGGCTGGCGGGCAATCTGCTGGGCGTAGTAGCGGCAAAAGTCCACTGCTTCGCGAACTTCGCCAAGCGCATTGCCAAGCGTCTTGCCGGCTTCGCGCACCGCGAGCGCCAGCAGTTCCACGCGATTGGTTTCAAGTGCGTCCGCGCACTCGAGAAGAAGACCAGCGCGCTCGCTGCCAGTGAGCGCCGCATACGCGGGCGCTGCCGCCAGCGCGCGCTCGATCGCAGCATTCACGTCGGCGCTCGACGCCTCGTGCACCAGCCCCACCTGATCGGCGCGACGCGCCGGATTGGCAAGCGGCGTGCCATGCGTCGGATCGACCGCGCCATCCCCGGTTCCCGCGCTCCAGCGATAGGTGGCAAACGGAGCCAGGGCGGTAGCAAGCGACGCGAGCTCGGCGTCGTTCGAGAAATCGAAACCCAGTGAATTGCGCCGTTCGCGCGGATACAAGCGCAAGGGGGAACTAATCGCGGGATGCGCGCTGCCCGCGAGCTGGACCGCGTCAATCAAGGGGTCACTGCATAACTCGGCAATGCTCACCGATTCGTCGACGATGCGATTGACAAAGGAACTGTTGGCGCCATTCTCGAGCAGGCGTCGCACGAGATAGGCGAGCAGCGTTTCATGACTGCCAACCGGCGCATAGATGCGGCAGGCAAGTTCCCCCTGCCCAACCACCTGGTCGTAGAGGGTCTCGCCCATGCCGTGCAGGCATTGAAACTCATAGTCGCTCTCCGAGAGTCCGGCGTGGCGCGCGCGCTCGCGTACCCAGGAGAGCGTATAGGCGTTGTGCGTGGCAAATTGCGGATAAATGAGCTGGCCGGCGTCGATCAGCTGCGCCGCGCAAGCCTGGTAAGAGACGTCGGTGTAGACCTTGCGCGTGTAGACGGGGTAATCGATCTGGCCCTCGATCTGTGCCCGCTTGATCTCCGAGTCCCAGTAGGCACCCTTGACGAGCCGCACCATAATGCGACGCCCACTCGCACTCTGGGTGCGCTGGGCCAGGTCCTTGATCCATTCAATGACCGCCGGCGCGCGCTTCTGGTAGGCCTGGACGACGAATCCGAGCCCGCGATAGTCGGCCAGCTGCGGATCGCTTGCCAGTGCTTCGAGCAGCTCCAACGAGATTCCCAGGCGCTCGCTTTCTTCGGCGTCAATATTCAGGCCGATACCGACCGCGCGCGCCCTTAGGGCGAGGCTCCTGACTCGCGGCAGCAGTTCGTCGTGCACGCGTCTGCGCTGACTGCGCGAGTAACGCGGATGCAGTGCCGATAGTTTGATTGAGATCCCAGGGCCGAGGCGCCAACGCTGATCGAAGGGGTGCACGAGACACTCCGCGCTGTTGCCGATGCATTCGATCGCGTGCTCGTAGGCGCCCAGATAACGCTGTGCGTCGGCTTCCGTCATCGCCGCCTCACCGAGCATGTCATAGGAATAGCGATAGCCTCGTTCGCACGGGCGGGCGCTCTGCTCGAGCGCATCTTCGATGGTTTCGCCGGTGACAAACTGGCGCCCCAGCATGCGCATGGCCAGATCAACTGCGGCGCGAATCAGGGGCTCGCCACCGCGTGCCAGCATACGTGCGAGCGCCGTGCCCAGAGTGGTATCGCTGTGCGTAGTGACCAACTTGCCGGTTACGAGCAATCCCCAGGCGGTCGCGTTGACGAACAGCGAAGGGCTGCGTCCGACGTGGGCGCGCCAGTCACCGCCGCCGATCTTGTCGCGAATCAGGGCGTCGCGCGTGGCGGCATCGGGAATACGCAACAGAGCCTCGGCCAGGCACATCAAGGCCACACCCTCCTCCGATGAAAGGGTGAACTGGCGCATGAGCGCGTCCACGCCACCGGCGCGGGTGCGACGCGCGCGCACTGCGGCCACCAATTGTTCGGCATTCGAGCGGACCCGGGCGAGCAGATCCTGACCGAGACCGGCGTGCGCCAAAAGAGCGGTGAGGCAGCGCTCTTCGGGCAGGCGGTGGAAGTCATCGATGGCGCGTCGCAATGCGCTGGGCGTCGAGCTCGAAAAGTCGAAGGTCATAAAGCGAGAACTACCGTAGCTGGGATGGGATCGGGCCGGCTTGCCCCGGCAGATACGGGCGAGGACGGCAGCGACAGAAATGCCCCCTGGGGCGCGCTGGCCTATCCTGCCGGTTTCGTGTAATTTCTCTCCCTCGGCCAAGTGGCTCCGGCCACTTCGGGCGCGGCGCGAGCGGCACCCAGATTAGCCCTTGGCGGGCTGATCGGTCAACCTGGCAAATCACTCCCACGCAGAGGTTCTCAATGAAATTTGAACGTATCCCATTCGCAGCACTGCTGCTCGGATTTGGCGTGGCGCTGCCAGCGTTTGCCGACGACCTGATCGTCAAGATCGGCCATGTCGCGCCGATCACGGGACAGCAGGCGGAGATCGGCAAGGACAACGAGAACGGCGCACGCATGGCCATCGAGGATCTCAATTCAAAGGGCATGGTGATCGGCGGCAAGAAAGTGCATTTCGAGCTGATCGCTGAAGATGACGGTGCCGACCCAAAGCAGGGCACGGCGGTGGCACAAAAGCTGGTTGACGAGAATGTCAGTGGCGTGATCGGCCATCTCAATTCTGGAACCACCATTCCGGCTTCAACCATCTATTTCAATGCGGGAATCCCGCAGATCTCGCCCTCTTCGACGGACCCGCAGTATACCCACAATGGCTATACGAGCGCCTTCCGGGTGGTGGCCAACGACATCCAGCTAGGACAGGCGCTGGGCCGTTACGCGGTCAAGGATCTCAAAGCCAAGAATGTCGCGGTGGTGTCGGACATGACCTCATACGGCAACGGCGTTGCGAGCGAGTTCACCAAGGCCGCCAAGGCCGCCGGCGCGCAAATCGTCGATCAGGAATATACGAACGACAAGAGCACGGACTTCCAGGCCATCCTGACGACCATCAAGGGCAAAAAGCCCGATCTGGTGTTTTATGGCGGCATGTATTCCCAGGCGGGCCCACTGATCCGCCAGGCGCGCGCGCTCGGAATCGATTCCAAGTTCGTCGGAGGTGACGGAATCTGCGTGCCCAAGCTCGCCGACCTGGCGGGCGCGGCCATCGGCACTGACACTGTCTATTGCGCCGAAGCGGGCGGTGTGACCCCGGACCGCGAGAAAGTCATGGAGGATTTCAGGGCGCGCTTCAAGAAAAAATACGGCGTCGAAGTACAGATCTACGCCCCCTACGTATATGACGCCGTGATGGTCATGGCTGACGCCATGAAAAAGGCAAACTCCTCGGATCCGTCCAAGTATCTGCCCTTCCTCGCCAAGGAGTCCTATGAGGGCGTCACCGGTCGCATCGAGTTCGACGACCATGGCGACATCAAGAACGGGACGCTCACCTTGCGTACCTACCGGGCCGGCAAGCTCGAGAAGCTCGAAGTCCTGCACTAGGATGGCAGGGCTGGGCGTCCGTGTAGGCAAGCCTGCGCAAGGCAGCGGCTTGCGCGTCCTTCTGGACTACGCGGATCGTTCGGCCGGAATTCTGCGCACCGAGCGCACCGTGTGGGCCGACCATGAGCGGGCCAGTGCGCTCTACGCCAGGCATGGCTTTGTCGCGCAAGGTCGCCTGCGTAACCATGGAAGGCATTGCGCATGGCGCGCCTGAATTCGAGTCCGGCCCCGCTGGCTTAGTGCGCCCCGGCCTTTGGCTAGAGGGAATGGGCCGGCCGGCGCAAGCGCCGGGCGGTGTTGCCGGGCCGGCGAGCGGTGCGCCGCGCGCGCGGGTATTGGATTACCATCGGTATTGAGCGATCTGGCGGCAACAGGAGGGGCAATGGTATTTATCGTCGTGGGCGGCTTGTTCGTGCTGCTGAAGTATTTCGAGATTGGCCCCTTCGGACATCTGTCATGGTGGCTGGTGTGCCTGCCGCTGATTGCCGGGCTCCTCTGGTTTGAGATCGTCGAGCCGATGTTCGGTCTCGACAAGAAGCGCGCCCATGACGAACTCGAGCGCGTCAAGAAGAGCCGCATCAAGCAACAGCTCGATCGCGGCCAGAACCGCCGGCGCTAGGCGGACTTTGACACGGCCTAGTCGAAGCGATCCATAACGGCGCCCGCACTCGCGCTTGAGGCCAGCTGATTGAACTTGGCCAGCACGCCGCGGCGATAGCGGGCCGCTGGCTGGATCCAGGCCGCGCGGCGCGTCGCCAATTCCTCGTCGGACACATTCAGTTCGAGCAACAGGCGATGAGCGTCGATGGTGACCGAATCGCCCTCGTGGATCAGAGCGATATTGCCGCCCACGTAGGCCTCAGGCGCGACGTGACCGACCACCATGCCCCAGGTACCTCCCGAGAATCGACCGTCGGTGATCAGTCCGACCGATTCGCCAAGGCCTTGGCCGACCAGGGCCGAGGTCGGGGCGAGCATCTCGGGCATACCGGGGCCACCGCGCGGACCGACGTAACGGATCACGACGACATCACCCGGATTGATGCGCTTGGCGAGAATCGCGTCCATCGCGTCGTATTCGGAGTCGAATACGCGCGCCGGTCCGGTTATCGCGGGATTCTTCAGGCCGGTTATCTTGGCCACGCAGCCCTCGCTCGCCAGATTGCCCTTCAGAATGGCAAGGTGGCCCTGAGGGTACATGGGAGAAGCCACGGGCCAGATCACAGGCTGGCTATCCTCGACGATGGCAGGTCGCACGCTGAGCTCTTCTCCGAGGCGCTTTCCGGTAATGGTCAGGCAATCGCCATCGAGCAATCCGGCTTCGAGCAGGCGTCGCATGACTTCCGGAATACCACCGGCGCGATGCAGGTCGGTGGCGACAAAGCGGCCCGAAGGCTTCAGGTCGCACAGCACGGGCACCTTGCGGCGCACACGCTCGAAGTCGTCGAGCGTCCACTCGACCTGCGCCGAATGGGCGATCGCGAGGTAGTGCAGCACGGCGTTGGTCGAGCCGCCGGTGGCCATCAAGAGCGCGATGGCGTTCTCGATCGAGCGGCGCGTGATGATGTCGCGCGGCTTGAGGTCGGAGCGCACCGCCGCCACCGCGACCCGCGCCGATTGCGCCGCTGAAAGCCTTTTCTCGTCGTCGGTGTTGGCCATCGTCGACGAGTACAACAGGCTCATGCCGAGCGCCT
>CAJCHO010000041.1 GCA_903970145.1 Mycobacteriaceae bacterium
CTATCGGCGGGATCACCATCGTCCATCCCGACAAGGTACAGACACGCGTCGTGTCGCCTACCTTGGTCGTCTCTGATTTGCGGGTCGGCGCCAAGCCGTTCCCGTCGATGGTATTCAACTCGAGTGGAACGCCGCCGTCCCTGGTAATTCCGTCCGACAGCACCGGCTTTGAAATCGAATTCGCGGCGCTCGACTTTGCGGCACCTTATCTGAACCGCTATAGCTACCGCCTCGAAGGCTTTGACAAGGATTGGATCGCGTCCGACGCCACACGGCGAACCGCGGCTTACACCAATCTGCCGCCCGGTAGCTACACCCTGCACGTGCGCGGCAGTGATCACCAGGGGCACTGGTCCGAGCACGACCTGATGCTGCCCATCTCGGTACGCGCCGCGTGGTACCAGACCACCCAGATCCATATTCTGGAGGTACTGGCGGCGATAGCCTGCGTACTGCTGTTCGTGCGTGCACGCACGGCCTACCTGAAAAAGCGCCAGCACGAGCTCGAGGAGATTGTCGCCGAGCGCACCGAGGAATTGCGCAAGAGCAAGATCCAGCTCGAAGAATTTGCTTTCCATGACGCACTCACGAGCCTGCCGAACCGGCGCTTTTTTGCCGAACGCTTCGAGCATTTTCGTGCGACCTCGGAACGCAGTCGCGCTCCATTTGCATTGATCCTGGTCGACCTCGATCGTTTCAAGGGCATTAACGACGCCTTCGGTCACGATGCCGGGGATATGGTGCTTATCGAAACCACCCGTCGCCTGAAGCTCGCCACGCGAGAAATGGACTTCGTGGCGCGTCTGGGTGGTGACGAATTCGCGGTACTGCTAGCCGACGCCGAATCCGAGGCCGTCGTCTCGGGCGTGTGTGATCGGCTTCTGGTGCTGCTCTCGCAGCCGGTCAGCGTGCGCGGCCAGACCTTCCCGCTGTCGGCGACGCTCGGCGTGGCAATCTATCCGCGCCACGGCCTGTCCCAAGAGGCAATCTACAAGGCGGCCGATGTGGCCCTCTATGAGGCCAAGCACCGCGGGCGAAATGCCTGGAACCTCAAGAGCGGCTCCGCGGTGGTCGTGCCGGCGCAATAGCGCCCAAGAGAGCAGCGGCTGGCGCGCCGTGCAATCACTGGTCCGGCAAGGGGTCGCGTGGTGCGCTGACAGGCATCTCGATGTAAAAGCGCGAACCCTGACCAGCAGCCGTACCAACCGTCAGTTCGCCGCCGAGAATGCCGGTCACTAGGTTGTGCACGATATACAGACCCAGGCCGCTACCGCCCTGCCCGAGCTTGGTCGTAAAAAATGGCTCGAAGATGCGCGCCTGCACTTCAGCCGTCATGCCGATTCCGTCATCGCTGATGGTCAGCTTGACGCGGCCATCGGTCGGTGGCAAGGCAGTCACGCGCACACTGCCGATATTGCCGGCAAACGCGTGTGTGACAGCGTTCATGATGATGTTGATCACCACCTGCTCCAGAGCACCCGGATAGCTGTCGACGCGAATCCCCGGTGGAATCTCCATGCCGACCGAAACATTGGTATGGCGCAACGACGGACGCAGCGAAGCCACGGCGCTATCGATTACCTCCGCCAGATCGAAATTCATCCGCCGGTTACTTGCCTGGTCGGTCGCCACCCCCTTGAACTGGGTCACCAGCTTGGCGGCCCGCTCGGTACTCTTTAGGATCAGCGCAGAAGCATCCTCGGCTTCACTGACAAAGCGCTCGATAGTCGAGCGACGCAGGGCGCCACGCCGATAATCGACCGCCAGCAGCTCGATGCGCTCGCGCAAGGTCGAAGCAACCATCAGGACGTTGCCCAGCGGCGTGTTAAGTTCGTGCGCCACTCCGGCGACGATCGAGCCAAGCGCCACCAGCTTCTCGCTTTCGACGAGCTGCCGCATGGCGCGCTTCAAGGCACGGGTACGCTCCTCAACCTGGGCATCGAGTTCGCCCAGCGAACGCTTCATCGAATGGCGCATCACATCCAGAGCCCGCGCAAGTCGCCCGAACTCGATCCCCTGCTCTTCCTGAACCGGTTGCCCCAATTCGCCCTGCGCCATACGCCCGGCCTCATCGACCAGACGTTCAATAGGCCCGTGCACCCGTCGCGCCATGACGTACATGATGATGAAAAACGACAGCACCGACTGAATCAGCACCAGCACCAGGTACTCGCGCATGCGCTCGAGCAGCGCCTGATGGTCGGGCGCGTCAGTCAGCGTTACCTCCACCTGACCGATCGCCTTCTTGTTGTGCTGCACATCGGCGTGCGCTCTGAAGACCTTGTTGATCTCGTGATCGAAAGGATTGTTCTTTACGACGAAGCTGCGCTCCTGGTCGGCCACCTCGATGTGAAAGAAATTTCGGTCGCTGCGAAATGCATCGAGCTGCTCCTGTATCGCCGGGGTATCCAGATTCCACAGGGGCAGGCTGAGCCCGGCAGCCAGAACCTTGGCCTGCGTCTCGGTGCGCTCTTGTAGCAGCTCGTCAGTGTGGGCCGTGTCGAGAAAGTAGTTCAGACCAACCAGCAGAACCGCGGGCCCGATGACGCCCAGAAGCACAAAGATGGCGACCCTCGTGCGTAAGGAGATTTCGTCGCGCATGTATCTTTTTCGGACGGTGCGTGCCGTCCACGGAAGTGGCCGGCGCGTCCGACGGTTCGGCGCGCCCTGACCCAAAGTCGCTAAGTCTAGCGCAGCTCCAGCGCGCACAGTATCAATTGTGCGCCGAGCAACCCCGCTGCTGCGGGACTTACCTAATGATCAGAGCTGATCACCAGTCGCTCGAGCTGTTGTTCGATCTGTTGCGCCATCGCGACGGTGCGCGCCACCGTCTGGAAGAGATCCTTCTGCGAGCCAGCGTTGGCAAGCTGCTCGATGGCCAGTTGTTCGGCGGCGGTATAGACCCGTGACAGACGGATCATCTTGTTGATGATCGGATCCTTGGAGAGCGGCAGCTTTAGCAGCAAAGCTGCCATGGTGCGCGAGTCAAGCGTACTTTTCGAGATTGCCGCTTCCATCGTAGCTTGATCCTGATCCCCGTACATCGCCATCTCCTCAAGTAAGAAAATTCCCGATCCCTTAACGGCCCAATGACAATTGACGGAACGTGGCACCGGCATTGTCGCTTTTGGACATTTCGCGTCCCAACAGCGCCCCCTGCGGCCTTGCTATCGGCCTTCTATGGCCCACCGACCCCGACTTCACAGCTATCCCATAGCCATAGAGCAAAATCCCGGCCAGCCCCGGGGTGTGGGGTCCGGATGCTGCAATGCGCCAAAGGCCGGCCGCACGACGGTTCCGAAGGGGCGCCGAAAAAGACCGCTTAAGCGGTTGATTTGGATATATTTTCGAAGGCGTTGCGGGCCAGTACCGCAAGCCCCAGCGCGCCCGTTGGCGCTTGACCGGCCAATACCGGCGAATCACGCGGCCAGGATCAGCTCTGGCGATTTGCGCGGGCACAACAGGCGAGCCTCGGATTCGACTTCTCGCGGACTCGAGTCAGCAAGGTCAACCAAGCGCGGACTATAATCGTTGTTGGCTCGTGTATTTGACAGTTAGTTGTTGAACACAGTGCCGTTAAAAAAGTAGTACGCCGACTGTAGGCGTTAGTAAGCGATCGACCTCGAAACTACATATCAGGAGAAACACTTGAAAGCCATTTCCATTTTGCTGCCTGCCGCCTTGATCGCCCTCGCGTCCACGCAAACTGTGCTCGCCCAGGACGCTTCGAGCCCGACCCGGGCCGACGTAAAGGCTGAAACCAAGGCCGACGTGAAGGCCGGCACGGTACCTACCGGCGGAACCGGATCGACCCTGCAGAACGACACCACCAAGGGCACGGCCAATCGCGCCGACGTCAAGGGCACCACGAAGACCGACGTGAAGGCCGGCACCGTGCCGACCGGTGGTACCGGATCGACCCTGCAGAACGACACGACCAAGGGCACCGCCAATCGCGCCGACGTCAAGGGAAGCACCAAGGCCGCTGAAAAGTCTGGCGACATCCAGACCAACGGCTTTACCGCTCCCAAGCAGTAATCATTTGACCGCACGGTGGCGCCGACGGCGTCACCGTGCCGCCGCGCAATTCACGGCCCGGCAGTGGGCCGTTTTTTATCATTGCCTGCGATCGCCGGTTAGCGCAGCCAGTGATCGAGCACCGCATCGAGTGCATGACTCGTGCGCAGTTCATCGAGCCACAGATCGACGTAGTGCCTGAATGCCTCGTCACCAGTTGGCAACAGATAGGCTTTTTCGCCAGTGACAAAGGGCGCCTGCGGGTTAGCCGCGCATAACTCGGGGTGCAGCCTGTGCTGCAACAGCACTTCCGAGGTGTCGGTAATCATGACGTCGGCCCCACCCCTGACGATCTCATCGAATATCGTAAGGTTGTCAGGATAGACGCGAATCTGCGCCGCATGCAGCGCGCCTACCGCGAAGCGCTCGTTGGTGCCGCCCGGATTGACGATGACGCGCACCTCTGGCTGATCGATGCCCGCCAGCGTGGCAAAGCGCCCGACGTCGGCGCAGCGCGCGATCGCTGATTTCCCGTCGCGAAGGTAGCTGGTGGAATACCAGGCGCGCCTGGCACGCTCGGCGGTCACCGAGATCCCACCCATCGCGATGTCGCACTTGCCCGCCGCGAAGTCGTCCATCAGATGCGGCCACGATGTCCTGACAAACCGCGCCCTAACGCCCAGCGAGCGCGCCAAAGCGCCTGCCAGATCGATATCGATGCCCTCGTAGCCTGCATCGTCCAGGGCAAAGCTGAACGGCCGGTAGTCGCCCGTGGTGCAGACTCGCAGCGCCCCGACAGCTGCCACGCGCTCGAGCGTGTCGGAGCGCGCCGGCGCGGCCAGGCCAAGATTGGCCGCAATCAGCGCCGCCGCGACGATCTTGCGCATCGGCACTCAGGGTGTGGGTGTCGCCAGCGGCTGCCCCTTTTCAACGACGTAAACGCCGATCAGTTTCATCGGCTCCTTGCCGGTGTTGCGCGCGTCGTGCTTGACCCCCTTGGGGATGATAAAGGCGTCGCCGGCCTTGACCGCCAGCGGCGCCGCGCCTTCGAGGAGGATCTCGCCTTCACCTTCGAGCACATAGCTGATCTCGTCGCCCGGATGAGTGTGTCGCCCGGCCTGCACCCCGGGTGCGATCTCGACCCGTGCTACCACCGCTTCGCGCCCTTCGACCGACACGTCGCCGCGTTTGACGATGGTGCGCTGAATGCCGCTGGTCTGCGCATACAGCACGCCGCAGGCGAAGGCTGCGGCCAACAGGACCAGCGCGCCAGCCCCCTTTGTCATTCGATTCATGATTGATCTCCTCGAGAATGGGATTGCCCAGAGCGCGCCTAGCTTAGCACCGCCAGGGGCCGATTCAGGACCTCGGTCGGCGATCGATCACGCGCTTGGCCTTGCCGACCACCGTGCGCTCGATCGCGCCCGGGGCAACGACGTTCACCGCCGCGCTTACACCGACCATGGTCTTGACTCGATAGAGCAGCGCCTGTCCGAGCGCTTCGCGCTGGGCCGCGTTCAGGACAGACCAGGCCTCGGGGCGGGTCTCGACTACGATCTCGAGGCCATCCAGGTGCCCCTCACGCGTGACGATGAGTTGATAGTGGGGCGCTAGATCGGTGTGGTGCAGAATCATGGCCTCGATCTGCGAGGGAAAGACATTGACCCCGCGGATGATCAGCATATCGTCAGATCGCCCGGTAATGCGCGCCATGCGCCGCATGGCGCGCGCGCTGGGCGGCAGCAAGCGCGACAGATCGCGCGTGCGATAGCGGATGACCGGCAGCGCCTGTTTGGTCAGCGAGGTAAATACCAGTTCGCCCTCCTCGCCGTCGGCAAGCACCGCGCCGGTCTCCGGATCGATGATCTCGGGATAGTAGTGGTCCTCCCAGACGCTAGGACCGTCCTTGGTCTCGACGCATTCGCTGGCTACGCCCGGACCCATCACCTCGGAGAGTCCATAGATGTCGACCGCATCCATCCCCGATGCCGACTCGATTTCGGCACGCATCGCCTCGGTCCACGGTTCGGCACCAAAGATGCCGACCCGCAAGGCGGTTTCGCGAATGGCAACGCCTTCGCGCGCCATTGCCTCGAGCAGCACCAGCATATAGGACGGCGTGACCATGATGGCATCGGGCTGGAAATCGGCAATCAGCTGGATCTGCTTTTCGGTCTGCCCGCCGGACATCGGCACGACCGTGCAGCCCAGGCGCTCGGCGCCATAGTGGGCACCCAGTCCTCCGGTAAACAGGCCATAGCCGTAAGCCACATGCACGATGTCACCAGGACAGACACCAGCAGCTCGCAAAGAGCGTGCGACCAGCCCCGCCCACACATCGATATCCGCGCGGGTGTAACCGACCACCGTCGGCTTGCCTGTGGTGCCGCTCGAGGCGTGCAGGCGGACGACCTCTTCGCGCGGAACGGCAAACATCCCAAAAGGATAGTGGTCGCGCAGGTCCTGCTTGGTGAGAAACGGAAAACGCGCGAGGTCGCTCAACTCGCGCAGATCACTTGGATGCGCACCGAGCGCGTCGAAGCTTCTGCGATAGTGCGCGACATTATCGTAGGCATGGGCGACGCTCCACTTGAGTCGCGCCAATTGCAGGCTGCGCAGCTCATCGATGCTGGCATGCTCGATAGGCTCAGGAGGCTGCGGAGTGTGTCGTTGTTTGCGCACGCGCGCCCCTAGGAAGCGCCACCAACAGGCGCGACGATCTCACCCGGGATGCGGTAGGACTTGCCGCGAAACAGCGCAATTCGCCTGCCATCCTCGGTCGCGACCTCGATATCGTAGACGCCGGTGCGTCCGGCCAGGGACTGCTCCCGCGCTTCCGCGATGAGCAGCTCACCTGGCTGCCCTGGTGCGAGAAAATCGATATTGCAGGCTGCGGCAACGGTATTCTGGTTGCGACTGTTGCAGGCGAACGCGAAGCTGCTGTCGGCGAGCGTAAAGATGAATCCGCCGTGGCAGATGCCATGGCCATTGAGCATGTCGTCTCGCACCCGCATGGACAGGCGCGCGTAGCCAGGACCAATGGCGAGGATCTGCATCCCAAGGCCCCGTGACGCCTCGTCGCGCGCGAACATGGCAGCGCCCACCTGGCGTGCCAGTTCGTGGGCCGCAAAGGCTTCCTGCTCCTGTGCGCCCTGGGCCATGGGCGTTGCTTGTGGCTGCGGGTCGTGCGGCACGCTAGGAGTCCTGGTCATAGTCGAGTACCAGTTTGTCCGATACCGGGTAACTCTGGCAAGCGAGCACAAAGCCACGTGCGATTTCGTAGTCTTCGAGCGCGAAGTTGGCGTCCATATCGAGCTCACCCGCGGTGCGCTTGCAGCGGCAGGTCGAGCACACTCCAGTCTTGCAGGAGTAAGGCAGCTCGATGCCCTGCGCCAATGCCGCATCGAGCACGCTGGAGTTGTTTTTCTCCATGCGAAACGTGCTGCTTCGTCCGTCCTGCACGATCGTGACTTCGCACTCGTTGGCGCCCGACGCCGGATGGGCCCGGGCCAGCGGATGCTTTTCGGCGGCGCTGCTGGCGAAGAGTTCGACGCGGATGCACTCATCGGCAAGGCCGCGGCCCTGAAGGGCCGCGCGCGCCTCTTCCATCATGCCCAAGGGGCCACACAGATAAGCGGTATCGATATCCCGGCAGTCTACCCACGACTCGAAGAGCGCCTCGAGTTTGTTGCGGTCGATGCGACCGTTGAACAGCTCGATCTCCTGCTGCTCGCGCGACAGTACATAGACGATGTTCAGACGATCCAGATAGCGGTCCTTCAGGTCCGAGAGCTCGTCACGAAACAGCACCGAGGAAGACGCGCGATTGCCATAGACCAGAGTCGCCCTACTGTGCGGCGCGCCGGCGAGCGTCGTCTTGATGATCGAGAGGATAGGCGTGATCCCGCTGCCGGCGGCGATCGCAAGGATGCGTGCCGACCCCTGGGCTGGCAGGGGCACGTGAAAGTGTCCCGTCGGCGCCATCACCTCGATGGTGGTCCCGACAACGACGCTGTCGTTGGCCCAGTTGGAGAAAACGCCGCCGCTGACCCGCTTGACGGCTATGCGCAGGGTATTTTCAGTGACTGCCGCACAAATCGAATAGGAGCGCCGCACGTCGGCGCCATCGATAGTGGTCCGCAGAGTCAGATGTTGGCCCGCCTGGTAGGCAAACTGACCTGCAAGTACTGGCGGAACGGCGAGCTCGATCACGCTTGCCTCACGCGTCTCACGCCGTACGCTAGCCACGCTCAAACGGTGAAATTTGCTCATCGCCCTCTAATGGCTCTTGAAGTGGTCAAAGGGCTCAAGGCAGTCATCGCAGCGATAGAGCGCCTTGCAGGCAGTCGAGCCGAACTGGCTAACCAGGCGCGTGGCCGGGCTGCCACAGTGGGGGCAGGTAAGTTTGGGCGCTTGCCTCGCGCGAGTCAGCTGCGAGCTATCGATGGTGCGCGGCTGCGGCGGTGCAATGCCATAGCCAGCCAGACTGCGACGCCCCTTCTCAGTCATCCAGTCGGTACTCCAGGCCGGGGTCAATACAGTCTCAAGCCGACAGGACAGTCCGGCGTCGGCCAGAGCGGTGCGGATTTCGTGGGCGATCAGATCCATCGCCGGACAGCCCGAGTAGGTCGGTGTGATCGTGATCACACACAGCTCGCCAGCAAACGAAACCCCCCGCACGATGCCAAGGTCGACAATCGAGATCACCGGAATCTCCGGGTCCTGCACTGCCTCGAGCAGTGTCCAGACGGCCTGCTCACGCGGATTCGCGACGGCTGCAGGGGACTGGGCGAGCTCTACCATTGGGCACCCGGATAGGCGCGTGGCAGAAACTGCATCTCGGCCAGCAGGTAACCAAACTCCTCGCCATGGGTACCGCGGATGCCACCGGTCTGCATCCATTGGTCGACCGGCAGCTTAAGCGTGGCGCGCGCCAAGATGGCCGCCACGTGGTCGTGCCAGGCGGACGCAAGCGGGCCCATTGGCGGTACCACGCCGGCCGCCGCAAGCGAGTCGTAGAGCACGTCGACCTGCGTAAGCTCGCCGGTAAAGCGCCATAGGCGCTCGAGCGCGCTTTGCATGAGTTGGTGACTGTGTGCAGTACCGTCGCCAAGGCGCACCACGAGGTCCGCGCTACGCCGCAGGTGATAGTCGACTTCCTTTAGCGATTTGGCGGCGATGCCCGCGATGCGCGCATCGCCTGAGGCAGCGAGACCCGTGAGCATCAGCTGGTGCCAGCAATCGAACAAAAACTGCCGCGTGATGGTATCGCCATAGTTACCGTTGCCCTGCTCGACCAGAAGGAAATTGCGCCAAGCGGCGGCGTCGCGACCGAAGGCGAGCTCATCTTCGCTGCGCGCGCCATCCTCAAGCTCGCTCACATAGGCGTACCACAGGCGCGCCTGCCCGATCAGGTCGAGCGCCACGTTGGCGGTGGCCAGTTCCTCCTCGAGCACCGGGCCGTGACCGACCCAGCCGATCAGGCGCTGCGCGAGAATCAGGGTGCTGTCGCCCATGCGCAGGACAAATTCGTGCCGCTCACTGCGACTGCCTTCCATCAGTGCGACCATCAGAGATGCTTGACTTCGGGGGGCATGGGAAAAAATGTGGGGTGGCGATACACCTTGTCGTCGGCCGGCTCGAACAAAGGTGCCTTGTCGGCGGGGTCGCTGGCGATGATGTCAGCCGAGCGCACCACCCAGATGCTGACTCCCTCGCTACGTCTCGTATAGACGTCGCGCGCATTGTTGACCGCCATCGCGGCGTCCGGCGCATGCAGGCTGCCCACATGCTTGTGCGCGAGCCCATGCTGGCTGCGAATGAAGATTTCCCACAACGGCCATTCGCTCATCACTGTCCCCTAGGCAAGCCGGGCGCTGTCGGCCTCGTGCTTGCGTGCATGTTCATTGAGCGCCTCGCGCACCCAGGCGCCATCTTCCCAGGCCGATACGCGCGCGGCCATGCGCTCGCGATTGCACGGCCCTTCACCCTTGAGGACACGATAAAACTCGTCCCAGTCGATCTTGCCGAATTCGTAGTGCCCCGATTCCTCGTTCCAGCGCAGCTGCGCATCGGGCACTTTCAATCCGAGAAAATCGGCCTGGGGAACCGTCTGATCGACCATGCGCTGGCGCAACTCGTCGTTGGTATGCAGCTTGATGCCCCAGCGCATCGACTGGGCGCTATTGACCGACTCAGCGTCGGAGGGCCCGAACATCATCAGGCACGGCCACCACCAGCGGTTGAGCGCGTCCTGCGCGAGCTGCTTTTGCTGCGCGCTGCCGCGACACAGCGTGAGCATGATGTCGTAGCCCTGGCGCTGGTGAAAGCTCTCTTCCTTGCAGACGCGCACCATCGCCCGCGCATAGGGGCCGTAGGAGCAGCGGCACAAGGGGATCTGGTTGATGATTGCAGCGCCATCGACCAGCCAGCCGATCGCGCCGATGTCAGCCCAGGTAAGGGTCGGATAGTTGAAGATCGATGAATACTTGGCACGCCCGGCGTGCAGGTCTTCGACCATCTGGTCGCGTGACACGCCAAGCGTCTCGGCAGCGCTATAGAGATACAGGCCGTGACCGGCCTCGTCCTGCACCTTGGCGAGCAGAATCGCCTTGCGCTTTAGGCTCGGGGCGCGGGTGAGCCAGTTCCCTTCGGGCAGCATGCCGACGATTTCCGAGTGGGCGTGCTGGGAGATCTGACGGACCAGCGTCTTGCGGTAAGGCACGGGCATCCAGTCGCGCGGTTCGATGCGCACGCCCGCATCGATGCGCGCCTGAAAAGCGGCTTCAGCCTCATCCATGTCGTCTGCGCTGCGAACCTTGGCAAGGCCGGTATCCACCAATTGCGCGTACATCTCGTCTCCCGCTTGTGGCCCAGACCTGCATCATTCGATACAGAAAATCTTTTGTCAAACGAAAAATCGTGTCATATCATGCTACGGCTTCGGGCAGATCCCGTATCAGATCGAGGGCGCACGGTGCTTGAGAGTTTTTCCGACTGGTTCGAAGCGATTCGCGTGGCCCAACCCTGGCGTGCGCGCTCCTTGCTGGTCACGGTCCTTGGCGACAGCGTCGCCGCTCATGGAGGTGCAATCTGGCTCGCCACTCTGATCGATCTGCTGGCCCCCTTTGGCATCAGCGAGCGCGGCACTAGGACGGCAGTGTTTCGCCTGGTTGCTGAGGACTGGCTACGCAGCCGCAAAGCGGGACGGCGCAGCCGCTATGAGCTCACGACGACCGGCCTGCGCCGCATCGAGCACGCCGAAAGACGCATCTATGGCGCGCCGCGCAGCCACTGGGACGGCAACTGGACGTTTCTGATCATTGCACAGAGTGCATTCGCCGCGAACGCCGCAGCCCAATTGCGCCATGAACTACTCTGGGAAGGCTTCGCGGCGCTCACTCCCGGCCTGCTTGGCCATCCGTCAGCGGCGCCGGCGGCACTCGATGAAATTCTCGATGCCTTCGCGGCGCGCGACCATGTGAGCGTATTCAAGGCCTACGGCACCACCGCTTTGCCCGCTCGCGCCCTTCGGGAGCTCGTAGGCGCAGCCTGGCCGCTCTCGGAACTGGCTGGACGTTACCGCCAGTTCCTGGAAGATTTCGCACCGCTCACAGCATACGTCGAGCGACTCACGCCCAGGGAGGCCTTTGCTGCGCGCACGCTCCTGATCCACGCGTACCGGCGTGCCGTGCTCGTCGATCCGCAACTACCGGCGGGTCTGTTGCCGGACAAGTGGCCCGGCCACGCGGCCTACGCGCTGTGCGTGAATCTGTACCGCGCACTACGCGTGCGCGCCGAGGAGCACTATGCTGCCACCTTCAACACGCACGCGGCCCACACACCCGAATTGAGCCATCCGTTCGATGAGCGCTTCACCAGCGCGCTCTAGTAGTGGTAGTAGTAGGGGCGCGGTTCAACCACGACCGCTGCGGGGCGCGCCGGATAGACAACGCAACCACCCAGAATGCTGCCAAGCACTGCAAGAAGGATTAGCTTTTTCATGACAATCTCCGTATTTACTGGATGAGCTAGCGACGCGGAGCGAGACTGGCTCTGCTCCGTTGCACTCTTAGTAGTGGTAGTAGTAGGGACGCGGTTCAACCACGACCGCAGCAGGGCGCGCCGGATAGACGACGCAACCACCAAGAATGCTGCCAAGCACTGCAAGAAGAATGATCTTTTTCATGACGGACTCCATGTGAGGTAGGTAATGATTTAACGCCTCACAGGCACTGACCGTCTGTGTCAGGGTGTTACCGAATCTTTCCGCGGACGGCGAATCACCCGTTCCGGACACCCGCCGTTACAACTTCGCGAAATTGCCTAGTGGATCAGGCCTTCATCGCCGTCGTCGTGGTCATGATCGTGATCATGTTCATGACCGGCACCATGGACGTGGCCATGGGCGATCTCTTCTTCGCTTGCCTCGCGCACATCGACTACTTCGATGGAAAAGCGCAGAGCAATGCCAGCCAGGGGATGGTTGGCGTCCAACACCACCGTATCGTCGGTCAGATCGGTGATGGTAAGGATCTCATTGTCTTCCTCGGGGTCTTCCGGCACCCCTTCAAAACGCATGCCGATCTCAAGCGGCTCCGGAAACTTCGAGCGTGCCTCGACGCGGACCTGCTCTGCGTCGTACTCGCCAAAGCCATCTACTGGTTCGAGCTGCAGGACGGTCTTGTAACCGAGCTCCTTGCCGTCGAGCGCTTCCTCGATGCGCGGAAAAATGCTGTCGTAGCCGCCGTGCAGATAGACCATCGGCTCGTCAGTTTCCTCGATAAATTCACCTTGCGTATCGGTGAGACGGTAGTGCAGCGATACGACTGAGTTCTTGGCGATTTTCATGACTGCCCCCGACGGGAATCCCGCATTATACGTTCTTTGATTGAGCCCTCTGCCGGGCATAATACGTCCATGAGTGTGACTCCGTCTTTGCAGCTCGACCTGTTCAGTGGTCATGGCGCGCGTCATTTTTTGCGCCACTACTGGCAAAAAAAACCGCTACTGATACGCGGCGCACTGCCCGATCTCGCCCCGGCGCTCAGCCGTGTCGAGTTGTTCGACCTGGCGGCGCGCGACGATGTCGAGGCGCGCCTGGTGAGCGAGGTCTCCGATGGCTGGACTCTCACACACGGTCCGATCGAGCGCGCCCCCACCGCGCGCAAGCGTTGGACTCTGCTCGTGCAGGGCGTAAACCTTTACAACAGCCGCATGGACGCACTCATGCGCCGCTTCGCCTTCGTTCCGTTTCACAGTCTGGACGACCTGATGGTTAGCTATGCGGTCGATGGCGGGGGTGTGGGTCCCCATTTTGATTCATATGATGTATTTCTGATCCAGGCAGCGGGGCAGCGTCGCTGGCGCATCAGTGCGCAATCCGATCTCGCCCTCGAACCAGGGCTGCCCCTAAAGATACTGTCCAGCTTCCGTCCCGACGACGAGTGGCTACTTGAGCCTGGCGACATGCTCTACCTGCCGCCGCACATTGCCCACGAGGGGGTTGCGGTGGGTGAATGTGTGACCTATTCGGTCGGCTTTCGCGCACCCACTTTCAGCGAACTGGCACGCGAATTCCTCTTTACCGCTGGCGACCGGATCGAGATCCCGGGCCGGCTCGTCGCCAGTGGCCGTCAGCGCTGCAAACGCCCGGCGCAAATCGACGACGAGCTGGTGGGCTCGCTCTCCCGGCACCTGACCAAGCTGCGCTTTAAGTCCGCCGATCTTGCGCACTTTGCCGGACTCTACTTCAGCGAACCCAAGTCCCAGGTTTACTTCTCTGCCCCGCGAAGAATCTCGCGCGCAGTATTTTGCGCACGCGCCGCGCGCCGCGGCCTCGTGCTCGACCTGAAGACACAGATGTACTATCGCGGCCGCACCGTATTCATCAATGGCGAGAGCGAGGCGGTGTCCGGCGGACTCGGTGCGCTGCGCAAATTTGCCGACCAGCGTGCGCTTAGTGCAGCTGCGTGCGCGCGACTGGATCCGGAGGGCCGTCTTGCCCAGACCCTGCACCAGTGGTATTTATTGGGCTGGATCAGCATCGGGGGATAAAGCCATGAGCGCGAGCCAAGAGTCGCCGATCACCGAAGCGTTTGCCAAGGTTCACTTCGATTCACGCAGTGAATTCGATGCCCAGCTGGCAGCCGCCTTCGACAGCGCACAACGCGAGATCTGGCTGGCCGACGCGGATTTCTCGCGCTGGCCACTCAATGCTCCGGCGATCGAGGAAAAGCTGCGCCAGTTCCTGCTGGCCAGCCGCGCCAATCGCCTCCAGGTATTGGTGCACAACGGCGATGCACTGGCTGCAAGCGCGCCGCGCTTTGTCCGGCTGCTTGGAATGTTCAGCCATGCCATCGTCTGTCGCCAGCCGGCAGAACAGGTCGCGGCACGGTTTCGCGAGGAGTGCTGCTTTGCGATCGTCGATCGTGCCCGCAGCGTGCGCCGCTTTCACCGTGACAGCCCGCGTGGAGTGGCCGAGTTTCACCCCAATGAAGTGCGACCCTGGGTCGACCAGTTTTCAGCGACCTGGGAAGACGCCTCACCGGGCCTGACCGCCACGGTACTTGGACTGGGCGCGTAAACGCCTACCCCGCCAGCGAAGGCGTCCGCGGGCGCTTTTTTGCGCCTGCCTGTGCGCGTCGTATAATCGCTTGCTGGGACCGTCATACGCTTGGCGCGCCCAACGCGATTGCGCGGCGCGCTCAAGCAGAAATCGAATGCGGCCTTGCTGAGCAGGAATGGCCGATTGGGCAATTCCTGCCAACTCACCATATATAAAGGATCAAATCATGCGTAAATCCCTGCTCATTGCCTCGATGCTTCTGGTCGCGCTGTCGGCCTGCAGCAAGAACGACACGCCGGCCCCGGCAATGGCTCCCGCTGCTGCCCCGACCCCGGCTCCGGCTACAACTACTGACACTGCGGCCCCGACCACTGCGGCACCCGCTCCGACGAGCGACACCAGTGCCCCGGCCGCTCCTGCCCCCCAGAAGTAAGTCCTCTCGCGGGCGCCCCGCCAGCAAAGACAATCTGACGGCGTAGCGCAGCCAGACCGCGCGACAGCCCGCCATGGCCTCTCGCCTGGCGGGCTTTTTTTGACCGGTCGCGCTAGTGACGGGTGTAGGGAATCTGCGGGCGGGAAGCCGCCGGGATGCGCCGGGCTGACTGGTTCTCGCCAAACACGGCGACCGCCTCGCTGAGTTTACTGGCCTGATCGCGCATCGACTGCGCAGCCGCCGCGGCCTGTTCGACCAGCGCCGCATTCTGCTGGGTGCCCTGGTCCATCTGCGCAACCGCTTCGTTGACCTGGCCGATGCCTGCGCTCTGCTCGTTGGAGGCCGCCGCAATCTCGGCCATGATATCGGTCACCCGGCGCACCGATTGGACAATGTCTTCCATCGTTGCCCCGGCGCTGGCAACCAGCCGCGAGCCGGTATCGACCTTGCCGACCGAATCGGAGATCAGTTCCTTGATCTCCTTGGCTGCGGCTGCACTGCGCTGGGCAAGACTGCGCACCTCACTGGCCACCACCGCGAATCCGCGACCCTGTTCACCGGCGCGCGCCGCTTCGACGGCGGCGTTAAGCGCGAGGATGTTGGTCTGGAAAGCAATGCCATCGATCACGCCAATGATGTCGGAGATCTTGCGCGAACTGCTGCTGATCGATTCCATCGTCTCGACGACGCCGCGCACCACTTCGCCTCCCTTAACCGCTACGCTAGAAGCACCGATGGCGAGTTGGTTGGACTGGCGCGCATTCTCGGCATTCTGCATGACCGTCGAAGTAAGTTCCTCCATGCTGGCCGCGGTCTGCTCAAGGCTGGCCGCCTGCTCCTCGGTGCGCGCCGAAAGGTCGAGATTTCCCTGTGCGATCTCGGCGGCCGCCGTCTGGATCGAGTACGTGGCGGACTGAATGCCCGCGACAATCTGCGCCAGGGTCTCGGCGGTATGGTTGGTACTTTGCGCCAGTAGCGCGAAGGTACCCTGGTAGCCGCTCCCCACGCGGGCGCTCAGATCGCCTTGCGCGATCGCGTCAACGACCTGCGCCACGTCGTCGAGCCCGCGCTCGGTGATCGCCATGAGCTCGTTGATGGCCTCGACCAGTACCCGGAACTGGTGCGAATAGGCAGCGGCCTCGCCACGCTCGGAGAAGTCCCCCAGCGATGCGGCACGCACGAGCCGCAACACGTCCGCGCTGATCGCCTCGAAGTTGCGCTTGACGCCGTCCACGGCAATGCTGATCTGCGCCTGACGACCTGGCAGGCGGGCAATGACGGGCGTAAAGTCACCTTCCGCGTAGCGGGTCACCACGGCGAGAATCTGCTCGGACACCGCTAGGTGCGCGGCGACCACTTCATTGACGCCGCCTGCCATGCGAGCAAAGTCACCGTCAAATTCCTCGGCATTGAGCCGGTAATCGGTTGCGCCGGCGCGGTGCTCGACGAGCATCTGCGCCTGACTGTCCAGAAAGCGCTTCAGACTGGCCTGCATCGACTGCATGTCACCGAGCAGCCTGCCCAATTCATCGTCGGAATCGACGTGCACGGCGACATCCAGTTCGCCGCGACCGATCGCAGCGGTGACGCGGCGCGCTTCGCCGATCGGCGCGACCACGCTCGTCGTCACGAACCACGCGATCAGCGCCGAGAGCACGATCGCACCCGCAACCCCGGTGAAAAGCGTGCGATAAGTCGAATTGCCGCTGGCGATCGCGGCGTCTGCCTTGGTCTGGCCATGTTCGAGTTGCACCAGAATCGCGGCGCGTCCCTGCGCTACGAGCTTGTCCTGGCTCGCGGTCAGGCTCGACTGGAGCAGACTGCGCGCCTGATCCGGATTGCTGCGCGTCAGATCTGCTGTCCGCTGTGCCGCATCGTTGAATTCCTGCAGCGAGCGCTCGAACTCGGCCAGCCCCTTCTTGCCCTCGGGACTGGCAATGAGCTCTTCAAGAACTTTCAGAGCCGCAGCGCTGCTGGCGCGCCGACTCGCCAGATCACCCGCCAGGGAGTCCGCTGCAGCAGCGTTCTTGCCATAGGCCACTTCGCTGATGCGCGAGACCTGGGACTGTGCGTCACCGACTGCGCCTTCATAGGCGACGACGATGCGAAAGTACTTGTTGATGCTGGTCACCGCTGTGTCCGTGGCCGAGAGATTGATCAGCGAGACCACTACAGCGATACAGACGATTGCCAGCACGAGTGCGAATCCGAGCCCAAGTCGCGGCCCGATGCCGACCTTTCTGAGGAATTTCATCTCGCCTCCGAGAACGCTCTGGTCCGGCAAGATGAGATTTCTTGCCCCGAGCAGCGATGGTAAGGCAAACACCGGCCTTGCTGCTCATCGCGGACGGCCAACTGGGTAGCTCTAACTAGAGGTCCACCCAGTCAAGGCCCTGGTCCTGGTCGGCTACGAGGATCTCGTCGACCGTGCGCCCGCTGGCGCGCGCCAGGGCGCTGCGCGCGAGCGCTTTGGTATTGTTGGAGCGCGACAGATGTGCCGCCACGATGGTCACGAGGCGCGTGCGATCGATGCGCGCGAGGATATCGGCGGCCTGATCGTTGTCGAGGTGCCCGAAGTCGCCCCGAATCCGACGCTTGAGGGCCGCTGGATAGCTGCTGGCCTCGAGCATTGCGCGATCATGGTTGCATTCGAGTACGAGCCCATCGCAGCCCCCGAGCATCTCGAGGATGTGCGCCGTGGCGCGTCCGACATCGGTCAGCACGGCAAGATTCCGCTCCCCATCGTTAAAGCGGAATTGCACCGGTTCGCGGGCGTCGTGGGGCACCGCAAAGGGAGTGACCTCAAGATGTCCGAAGCGAACCGGGGTCGCAGCGACGAGCGTGCGCACATCGACCCCTTCCAGGTCGAGCGGCAGGCTGGCTTGCAGGGTGCCGTAGGTCGCCCACACCGGTATGCCGTAGCGGCGTGCCAGACGCAGTACGCCGCCGAGATGGTCGCTGTGTTCATGGGTGACCAGAATCGCGTCCAGCGCCGCAGCGTCAAGTCCGAGGCGCGCCAGTCGTCGCTCGCATTCGCGCACGGCAAAGCCACAATCGAGCAGCACGCGCCAGGTACGCGCCGCGCTGCTGACTTCGACGATCAGGCCATTGCCCTCGCTGCCACTGCCAAGCGAGGCAAAGCGCATTGCCGCTAGTTCAGTTGATCGCCAAGCAGCGAGAGAATGCGTGTCGCCACGTCGCCGGTCTCGGCCGCCCCGTCCTTGTTCAGGACGCTCACGTGAACCCCCGAACCATCCTTCTGGGCCTGCACCAGGATGCGGTACTGCAAGGGGATCTTGCCCTTGTCGCTATTGAACACGCGCGCCAGCAGATCTCCCTTGGCCTGCTGATCGGCGTTCATGTCGACGTAGCGCACGAAATACATGCCGCGGCCACGATCGCGATCCTCAACGGTGAAATTGACGCGGTCCAGCGCGAGGCCGACACGGCGCCAGGCGCGATCGAAGGAGTCATCCAGTTGCAGATAGCTCGCCGCCCCGGCGTTCGAGATCAGGCGTGCGTGACGCACTCCGTCGGCAGCCACGACGGTCGGCTGACCGCTGGCGTCCGGTGCCCCGGCGACAACCGCGCGTGCCGCCGGTTCATCGCTGCCCAGACGAACCAGAAGGCGGCGCAGGAATTCCGCTTCGAGTTCGGGATCCGAAGGGCGCTGGGTCCAGGTGGTTTCCTTGGTCTGCTGGTTGGTAATGACCTCGACCATGCCATGGTGGCTGATGTAGATTTCGGTCCCGCCCTCGGGGCGGCGCTCAAGGCGGGTGCGATACTTGTCGCGCTCGCCGGTGTCGTAGACGGTGTCGAGCAGCTTGCCAACCGAGCGGCGAATGATGTCAAGCGGCAGCTTGGCGTGATTTTCAGCGTAATCGGTTTCGATGATGCCGGTATCAGGCGAATCGACGACCAGCTGGAAACCGTTTTCCTGCCAGAACTGGCGGATCACCGGCCAGAGTTGCTCGGGCGTGCGATTGACGACGAGCCAGCGCTGGCCACCGGCGCGCTCCATATGGGCATCACTGACGCTCTTCAAGACTTCGGGGCCACTTGCGACCGGATTGGCTGGACGGGCCTGGTCCTGCTTGGTCTGACTGGCGGTTGCCGAGCCGCCCGAAGCGTTGGTCATCCGGTAGTGGTCGTCGCGCGGCAAGGCATTGATGTCCGGCGGAATTTCCAGCGTGTCCTTCTGCGCTTGCGCGTTGCCGCTCTTGTAATCGACCTTGTCGTTGGTAAAGGTGTTGGACAGGCTATCGCAGCCCCCAAGAACAAGGAGAGCGGAGAAAGACAGTGCGAGGCGCACAGGTGAGGCGGGCTTGATCATGCGGTTGAGTCCAGTTTTCAATTCAGACTGCTATGCCGGCAGAGCGCATCGCGGCGCGTACCGGTTCATGGTATTGCGGTGCCAGCGGGGTCAGCGGCAAACGGATGCCACTGCCGATTCGCCCCATCTGATGGAGCGCCCACTTCACCGGGATCGGGTTTGCTTCGACGAACAACGCGCTATGCAGCGCCAGCGTTCGCTTTTGCCAACTGCGTGCAAGACCGGCATCACCGGCCAGCGCAGCAGTGCACAACTGGTGCATCGCTTTCGGGATCACGTTCGCGCTCACCGAGACATTGCCACGCCCCCCCATCAACATCAAAGCCACGGCACTGGCATCATCACCACTGTAGACGGCAAAGTGCTCGGGGGCGCGCGCCACCAGCGAGATACCCCGGCCAATGTCGGCCGTAGCATCCTTGATGCCCACTATTCCGGGCACTTCTGCCAGGCGCAACACCGTGTCATTGCTCAAATCGGCGACCGTGCGCCCCGGAACGTTGTAGACAATGATCGGAATGTCGACCGATTCGGCGATCTTGCGAAAATGCTGGTACAGGCCCTCCTGGGTAGGCTTGTTGTAGTACGGCACAACCGACAGCGCAGCAGCCGCGCCGACTTCCTTGGCAAAGCGGGTCAGTTCGATCGCCTCGGTCGTCGAGTTGCCGCCGGCCCCGGCAATCACCGGAATACGCTTACCGACATGCCCGACGGCCACCTTGATGAGTTCGCAGTGCTCGGCAACGCTCAAGGTCGCGGACTCACCCGAGGTCCCGACGACGACGACGGCATCCGTGCCTTGCTCGACGTGCCAGTCGAGTAATGCCTTAAAGCCATCGAGATCCAGGCTGCCGTCCGGATGCATCGGCGTAACGATAGCAACGATACTGCCCTGAATCATTGAGCTGACAAGTCGGGGAAAAGCCGAATTCTAGCGGATTTGGCCCCCCTTCGGGGCGCCCCCTAGAGGCGCAAGGGACTGACCTGTTGCCCGCGCTCGACCCGGCGCGCACAGATGCGCTGGACGCGGCACGGGCTTGGGTGGGCGATGAGGCCGTCTTCAAAGGCAAGCACGTTAAGCCCCACGCACAATTGGAGCAGTTCATTGGGCGCGAGCAGAAACTCGGCGCGCCGTGGCCGCCCAAGAAGCTCCTGCCCCAGCGCGAAAGTTTCGTAGATCAACAGGGCCTGCGCGCCAAGACAGGCAAGCAGGTCCGGAAAGAGTGGGCGATGCAGATAGTTGGTAACGACTACCGCATCAAAGCGTCGCCCCGCAAGCGGCCAGGACCCTGTTTCAAGATCAGCGTGGATTCGCTCGGCGCGCTCGCACGAGGCAAGCGCCTCCTCATCGCAATCGATCGCGGTTACCACATAGCCCTGGTCGGCCAGCCAGTTAGCGTGACGCCCGCTGCCCGACGCGACATCGAGAACGCGTGCGCCCGGCGCAAGCTGCGAGGCAAAGCGCAGCACCCATTCGGAAACCTGGGTCACCCTCTCGTCTTGGCCACGCTCAGCTGTAGTCAAGCCCCATAGCCTCGCGAACGTCGCGCATCGTGTCCTGGGCGACCTTGCGTGCCTTGTCGCACCCGTCGGCAACGATATTGCGCAACAGCGTTGGATCATCGAGGTAAACCTGGGCACGCTCGCGAATTGGCTGCTGTTCCTTGAGCAGCGCGTCGATCAGGGGTTGCTTGCAGTCCAGGCAGCCAATCGACGCCGAGCGGCAGCCCGATTGCACCCACTGGTGTGTCGCCTCGTCGGTGTAGATCCGATGCAGCGGCCAGACCGGACAGAGTTCCGGGTCGCCCGGATCGGTCAGGCGTACGCGCGCCGGATCGGTCGGCATGGTGCGGATCTTGCGCGTCAACTCAGCCGGCTCCTCGCGCATGGCAATCGAGTTGCCATAGCTCTTGCTCATTTTCGCGCCGTCCAGACCTGGCAGGCGGGGGGCCGCGGTCAGACGCGCCTGGGGTTCGACGAGAATCAGCTTGCGCGAACCCTCGAGGTAGCCAAACAGGCGTTCGCGGTCACCCATCGAGAGACTTTGTGCGTCGGCCAAGAGTGCGCGGCCCTGCTCGAGAGCCCCTTCATCGCCATTCTGCTGAAAACGGGTGCGCACTTCGTCATAGAGCTTGGCGCGCTTGCCACCGAGCTTTTTCATGGCCTCGCGTGCTTTTTCCTCGAAACCCGCCTCGCGGCCATACAGATAATTAAAACGGCGCGCGATTTCGCGCGTGAACTCGATGTGCGGCACCTGGTCTTCCCCGACGGGCACCATGCTGGCGCGATAGACGAGGATGTCGGCCGCCTGCATCAGCGGATAGCCGAGAAAGCCGTAGGTTAAAAGATCCTTGTGCGAGAGCTTCTCGATCTGGTCCTTGTAAGTCGGCACGCGCTCAAGCCAGCCGAGCGGCGTCGCCATGCCGAGCAGCAGGGTCAGTTCCGCGTGTTCCGGGACGCGCGACTGAATGAAAATCGTCGCCTGGTTCGGATCAACGCCCGCGGCCAGCCAGTCGATCAGCATTTCCCACACGGACTCGCCGATGACCGCTACCTCATCGTAGCTGGTAGTAAGGGCGTGCCAGTCGGCGACCATGAAAAAGCACGGATACTCGGCCTGCATGCGCACCCAGTTTACGAGGGCGCCGTGATAGTGCCCAATGTGCATTGCGCCTGTCGGGCGCATGCCCGACAACACTCTTTCGGGATACATGGTTTTTGCGGAGGACTAGTTAGATGACTTGGTTGAGAAGCGTTTGCAAGATCTGGGCAGGCAGGAGAATGACGCCCGGCAGCAGATAGACGAGCAGGAACACCAAGGGTAAGCCATAGGGTTCCATTCGTGAATACTGCCATGCGGTACGCGTGGGTAACAGGCTGAACGCCACCCGACCGCCGTCGAGCGGCAGGATGGGAAGCAGATTGAGCACCACAAACAGCAGGTTCAAGCGCACCCCGGCACCGGCCATGTCGAGAAAAAATTCCTCGTGCAGACCCGCAGTCTCCTGGACACGTAAAAATACCATCCACGCGATCGCCATCAGGAGATTCATCGCCGGTCCGGCCAGTGCGACCCAGCGCATGTCGCGCTTGGGTGAGCGCAGATTGTTGAAGTTGACCGGCACGGGCTTGGCATAGCCAAACAGCATCACGCCAGCGCCGCTGAGAATCGAAATGGTCAGGATCACCACGGGCAGGAGTACGGTCCCGATGGGATCGATATGGCGCATCGGGTTCAGGCTGACGCGTCCGGCCAGATAGGCCGTATTGTCACCAAAATAGCGCGCCACATAACCGTGAGCGGCTTCATGGAGTGTGATTGCGAAGATGATCGGCAGGATCGCGATCGCGATCACCTGCACCACCTGAGTGAAGTCTCCCATGGGCGCGATTGTAACAGTGCGCCCTCAGGCGCCCGCCTCCTCTTCACGGACGAATCCGAAGGACTCGAGTGGGCCGCGCCCGGCACGCACGAGCTGCGGCCGCTCCGCCGTGAGATCAATCACGGTGGTTGGCTCGAGGCTGCAGGCGCCGCCGTCGATGACCAGCTCAACCTGGTGTTCCAGCCGCGCGCGAATCTCCTCGCCATCGGTCAAGGGGACCGGATCACCTGGCAATAGCAGGGTCGCGCCGAGTATCGGCTGCCCGAGTTCTTCCAGCATTGCGCGCACGATTTCATTGTCCGGGATGCGCAGACCGATGGTCTTGCGCGCCGGATGCGAGAGGCGCTTGGGCACTTCCCGGGTGGCTTCAAGAATGAAAGTGTAAGGACCCGGTGTGGCGGCCTTGAGCAAACGGTACTGGCGATTGTCGACCTGCGCGTACTGGCCGATCTCCGAGAGGTCGCGGCACAGCAGTGTCAGGTGATGCTTCTCGTCGACCTGGCGGATGCGGCGCAGGCTCTCGACCGCATCGCGGTCGTCCAGATGACAGCCCAGCGCATAGCAAGAATCAGTAGGAAAAGCGATCACGTGCCCCGCGCGCAGAATATCCACGGCACGCCGGATCAGGCGTGACTGCGGATTCTGGGGATGAATTACGAAATATTGCGACATGAAATTTCCGGTCGCGCGTAGACGACGCGCCTAAAACCAATCGGACCAGACCGGTGTGACGGCGTCGGGCAGCGGCGGTAGCCGGCCGAGTTCGGCGTTGCTCTCTTCGGGGGAATGGAAGTCGGAGCCGCGCGAGCCCTTGAGGCCAAACTTGCGCGCCGTCTCGCTGTAGCGGACGATCTCCTGCGCCGTATGGCTGCTGCACACGACCTCGATACCGCCACCGCCGAGTGCGCGAAATTCGTCGAAGAAGGCGTCGTGTTCAAGCTCGGTAAATTTGTAGCGGGCCGGATGGGCGACAACGGCAACGCCACCGGCGGCACGGATCCAGCCGATCGCGTCACCAAGGTGCGCCCAGCGCATTGGCACGTAACCCGGTTTGTCGCGCGCGAGGTAGCGGGTGAAAACTTCGGGAACGCTCTGGCAGACACCCTGCTCGACGATGTAGCGCGCAAAATGCGGCCGCGCGATCATGTCCGGATTGCCCGCAAGCGCAAGTGCCCCTTCGAAGCCGCCCTTGATGCCGACGGTTTCGAGTTCGCGACCGATGGCGCGCGCCCGATCGGTCCGGCAGCGCCGCGTCTGAACCAGCCCCTCGTGCAGGACCTGGTTGCGATAGTCAATGTGCAAACCCAGTATGTGCACGGTTTCGTGGGCCCAGGTGACTGATATCTCTACGCCCCCGACGTAGGTGAGGCCGAGGGAATTTGCGGCTTCATGCGCTGCCGCCTGTCCGGAGATCTCATCGTGGTCGGTCAGCGCCCAGACGTCGACCCCGTGATCAGCCGCACGACGCGCCACCGTCTGCGGCGCCAGGGTCCCGTCGGAAACCGACGAATGGCAGTGCAGATCAACGTTCATGTCGTGCGCTTTCTCATGCCGCCAAGCCTCCTCGCTCGATAAAAAACTGCTCGATCAGGCGCGCGAGCAATGCCGGCTGATCGTGGTGCATCATGTGTCCGGCACCATCGATCCAGTGGCGGGTCACGCTGCTGATGCTTGCCACGCGCGTGCCGAAATCAGCCAGTGCATCCATGCGACGCGCGTACTCCGATTCGCGCGCCATGATCCAGAGTACCGGCGCCGTAATCGCGCTCCAGATCGCTACCGCTTCCTCAGGCCGGTACAGATAGGGATTGACGATCTTGTGGGCCGGGTCTCCGAGGATCTCAAAGCGCCCATCCTTGCCGGCACGCGCCCAGTGAGCCGCCAGAAAGCGCGCGCGCATATCGGACAGGCGGCTATTGGTCTTTTGCAGCCGTTGCGCCACTTCCTCGAGACTGGCGTAGCTCTTCAAGGTGGGCGGCTCGCGCAACTCGTGGAGCCACTTGGCAAGACGGGCCGGCGCCTTGCTGGCGGGTTCGCCCGGCA
>CAJCHO010000042.1 GCA_903970145.1 Mycobacteriaceae bacterium
AAATGCGCCGCGCACTTGACGAGACGACCGTCGGTGCGACTGGCTAGGAGACAATCATGAGTTGGATCGAAAAGCTGCTTCCCCCGCGCATCCAGCGCACGGATCCGGCGCAGCGTAAGGGCGTGCCCGAAGGACTGTGGGTCAAGTGTCCCGGGTGCGAGGCAGTGCTCTACAAGACTGACCTCGACAAGAACCTCAACGTCTGTCCGAAGTGCGATCACCACATGCGCATCGACGCGCGCGCGCGTATTGATGCCTTGCTCGACGCGGAAGGGCGTTACGAAATCGGTCTCGACACCCTGCCGGTCGATACGCTCAAATTCAAGGACAGCAAGAAATATTCGGACCGCCTCAAGGAAGCGCTTGAGGCGACCGGCGAGACCGATGCCCTGGTTGTGCAGGGCGGCGCTATTCATACCGTTCCGGTGGTGGTTGCCTGCTTCGAATTCGAATTCATGGGTGGCTCGATGGGTTCGGTCGTCGGGGAGCGCTTTGTGCGCGGCGTGGTCACCGCGCTCGAGCAGAAGGTGCCGTTTGTGTGCATCACGGCTTCGGGCGGTGCTCGCATGCAGGAGGGCTTGCTGTCGCTACTGCAGATGGGCAAGACGACCAGCATGCTGACCGCCCTGTCGCGCGCACGCCTGCCTTTCATCTCGGTGCTCACTGATCCGACCATGGGCGGCGTATCGGCGAGCTTCGCTTTCATGGGCGACGTGGTGATGGCCGAACCGAAAGCCCTGGTCGGCTTTGCCGGTCCACGGGTCATCGAGCAGACTGTGCGCGAGAAACTTCCCGAGGGCTTTCAGCGCGCCGAATTCCTGCTCTCGAAGGGGGCGATCGACATGATCGTCGACCGGCGCCGCATGCGCGAGGAAATCGCGCGACTGCTGGCGATACTCTTAAAGCAGCCCGCGGACGCGGTCGCCTAGGAACGGAGGTTCGGGCGCGTACTCGGTCGCAGCAGCACGACGACCGCACCGCTGCCGCCGTCCTGCGCCTGGGCCTGGCAAAAAGCCAGCACCTCATCCTTTTGGGCCAGCCAGCGCCGCACCCAGGCCTTCAGGACCGGCTCCTGGTTGACCGAGCCGTGGCCTTTGCCGTGAATGATGCGCACGCAGCGCACCCCGCGGCGCATGCTCTCATGCACGAAGTCAGCCACCAGCGCATGGGCCTCATCGCGTCGTGCGCCATGCAGGTCGAGTTCGTCCTGGATGACCCAGTGGCCGCGGCGCAATTTGCGCACCACGTCCGAGCCGATGCCCTCGCGGTGCCAGGCCAGCCGGTCGTCGGTCTCGATGAGCGAAGCCGCATCAAACTGCTCCGATAGCGATTCGCGCAATGCTGCCTTCTGGTCAGCGATGCTGTGACGCGCGATGGGCTCGGGCTGCGACGCGGGCGGAGCAGCGCGTCGGGCCCCTGCGAGCGGAATGACGTCACTGACGGCGGCACGAAACAGTTCCGCGTCACCGCGCGCCTGACGCGCGGCTTCGTTCTCAGCCGCGCGCTCGCGCTCGGCACGAGCTTTCTCGTCAGCCAGGCGCTTTTGCAGATCCTTCAGGTCGGCAAGGCCGAGGGGCTCTTTGGCCATGCTCGCACCTCAGGGATTGCCCGCCGCCTCGAGATAACGCTGCGCGTCCAGAGCTGCCATGCATCCGGTACCGGCGCTGGTTATGGCCTGGCGATAGACATGATCCTGAACATCGCCCGCGGCAAATACGCCGGGTACGCTGGTCGCGGTCGCCATGCCCTGCAGGCCCGATCGCGCGATGATGTAGCCGTCACGCATGTCGAGCTGGCCGGCGAAGATCTCGGTGTTGGGACGGTGGCCGATGGCAATGAACACCCCGGATACTGGCAGGTCAGATACGCGCTTGTCGCCGGTTGAGGCCAGCCGCACCCCCGTGACGCCGGTGTCGTTGCCGACCACTTCCTCAAGGGTGTGGTTCCAGCGTATTTCAGCCACACCCTGCTCGACCTTCTCATGCAGGCGATCGATCAGGATGGCTTCGGCGCGCAGCTTGTCGCGGCGGTGAATCAAGGTCACCTTCTTAGCGATGTTGGTGAGGTAGAGCGCCTCCTCGACGGCCGTATTGCCACCGCCGACGACTGCGACTTCCTGGCCGCGATAGAAAAAACCGTCGCAGGTGGCACAGCCGGAGACCCCGCGCCCCATGAATTGTTGTTCCGAATCGAGGCCGAGATACATCGCCGAGGCGCCCGTGGCAATTATCAGGGCGTCTGCGGTGTACTCGCCGGAGTCGCCGATCAGGCGCACCGGTTTTTCGCCGAGAATTGCCGTGTGGATATGGTCGAACACCACCTCAGTATTAAAGCGTTCGGCGTGCGCCAGAAAGCGCGTCATCAGCTCGGGGCCCTGGACGCCGTGCACGTCGGCCGGCCAGTTATCGACATCTGTGGTCGTCATCAGTTGTCCGCCCTGCGTAAGGCCCGTCACGAGCACCGGTTTGAGGTTGGCGCGAGCGGCATAGACGGCCGCCGTATATCCGGCGGGCCCCGAACCGAGGATCAGGACACGGCAGTGTTTCGTGGTAGTCATGCGGAGGTCCGTTCAATAAGCAATCAGGAGCCGGAACATAAGTCAAATGGCGATCAGACCCCGAAATACAAGCCGGGGTATCTCTGGCTCCCTAAAACACTTAAGATTATATGGCTGTGGGGGAATGTGCGCCGGAACGCTGCGCTTTTGGGGGGATAATTGGATAATCGTGCGCTGCTTAAACGCGTGCCGCTGTTTGCAGTACTGAGTGAAGAGCAACTAGACATCGTCGCCAGAGTGGTGGTCCGGGAGCGGATCTCGAAAGGTCGCGAAGTGTTTGCGGCAGGGGAGATCAGCCAGACGCTCTACCTCATCATCGCCGGCCGGACCAAGGTTCAGCGCGCCGACGCCGAAGGCAAGGAAGTCATCCTTGCTGTACTTGGGAGCGGCGAATATTTTGGTGAGATGTCGCTCATCGATGACCAGCCGCGTTCGGCGACGGTCGTCACGCTCGAAGCCTGCGAGTTCCTGACGGTGCGCAAGGACGACTTCAAGCGCGCCTTGACCATGAATCCGGAACTCGCCAATGTGATCATGCGCGGGCTCGTCAAGCGCCTGCGCGAGGCCGACATGAAGATAGAGTCGCTGGCGCTGTTAGATGTCTACGGCCGGGTGGCGCGCGTGCTGCTCGAGTTCTCGGAACTCGAGGGCGATCGTCGCGTGCTGCGCGACAAGCTGCCACGCCAGGACGTTGCAAAGATGATCGGCGCGTCGCGTGAGATGGTCAGTCGCGTCATGAAGGGTCTGGAACTGGATGGATTCCTGGTTCCCCAGGAGGATGGCTCGATCTTGCTGCACGAAAGCCGCCTCTCGAATCTCTAGCGCCGCTGCGACCGGCACGGTCGCGCGGCGGATCTTTAACAGCCCGGAGCGACAGGCGCATTGGCGCCGGCGCTTTGGCGCGTGATGGCAGGGGGTTGAATTGGATATTCCGGCGCTACTCAAGCGCGTATCGCTGTTCTCGGTGCTTGCCGATGAGCAGCTCCTATCGCTTGCCCAGTCGGTGTCCCACGAGCGGGTCGCGCGCAATCAAAAGGTGATGCAGGCTGGTGCCTTGGGGCGCACCCTGTTTGTGATTCTCTCGGGGCGCGTCAAGATACTGCGCGCCGACGAGGCCGGCAACGAAGTCATTCTCTATGTCATGGGTCCGGGCGAGTACTTTGGTCTGATGGCGCTGCTTGACGACGAACCGCTGTCGGCAACCGCAGTCACGCTCGAAGCCTGCGAGTTCCTGACCGTGAAGAAAGACGGATTCAGGTGCGCACTGGCAGCCAGTCCCGCGATGGCCAACCTCGTCATCGAGTGCCTCGTCAAGCGCGTGCGCGATTTCAACGTGAAGATCGAGTCGCTCGCGCTGCTGGGTGTGTCCGAGCGGGTAACGCGCGTGTTGCTCGAATTCTCCGAGATGGAGGACGGTCGGCGCGTGGTGCGCGGCAAGCTGCCGCGTCAGGACGTAGCCAAGATGATCGGTGCTTCGCGCGAGATGGTCAGTCGCGTGATGCGGGATCTCGAGATCGATGGTTTCGTGGTCCCCCAGGCGGACGGATCGCTACTCCTGCGGGAAAACTATCGCAATACCCAGTAATCGGCACGCTGGCGTGCAAGCCGGCGGACCCGAGAACGCCGCGCCGATATAATGGCGACATGGTGAAATCGATAGCCAGAGCTAGTAGCGCCGACCTGCAGCCACCGGGGCGCGCCGAGCGACTCCTGCGGGAAGCGGGCTGGCTTGCTGCCAGCGCACTGGCGGCCTATCTGCTGCTGATCCTCATGACCTACACCAAGACCGACCCGGGCTGGTCCCAGGATGTCGGTTCGAGCGGCCTGCTCGGCAACCGGGGAGGTCGCGTGGGCGCCTATCTGGCGGACATCCTCCTGTATGTGTTTGGGGTTTCGGCCTACTGGTGGATCCTGCTGCTGCTTAGTCGCGTCCTGGTGAGTGTGCGCCGCGCCGCGCAGTTGCGCGTGCATCCGACTGCCGTCGCACCCAGATACGCTCTCGCAATCAGCCTGTCTGGATTTGGCCTTCTGATCATATCCAGCTGCGCGCTGGAATACCTGCGTTTTCACAGCATCGGCGCGACCTTGCCTCTGGTGCCCGGAGGGGTGCTAGGCGGGGTACTGGCGCGTGCGCTTTCGCAGGCTCTTGGATTTACCGGTGCAACGCTGGCACTGGTGGTCGGCATTGCTGTGGGGGTGAGTCTTTTTTTCAATGTCTCGTGGCTGACGATCGCCGAGCGCATCGGTGCTGGCCTCGAATGGGTGATTGAGACGGTGCGACGTCGCAATGAGGCCAAAGAGGACCGCCTGGCCGGGGAAGTGGCGGCGACGCGACGCGAGGAGAGCGTCGAGATTGAGCGCGCCCGGGTTGAGGACGCGCCGCCGATCCGCATCGAGCCGCAGGTAGTCGCCGTTCCGCAGTCCGAGCGCGCCGCCAAAGAACGCCAGGTGCCGCTGTTTGCCGAGATCCCGGAGTCGCCGCTGCCGCCCTTGTCCTTGCTGGCTGTGGCACCGGCGCGCCAGGAAACTGTCGGCGCGGAGACGCTTGAATTCACCTCGCGCCTGATTGAAAAAAAGCTGAAGGATTTTGGCGTTGAGGCGCAGGTGATGGCGGCCTATCCCGGACCGGTCATCACCCGTTACGAGATCGAACCGGCGACGGGCGTCAAGGGCAGCCAGATCGTCAACCTCGCCAAGGACCTCGCCCGGGCGCTGTCCCTCGTCAGTATCCGGGTCGTCGAGACCATTCCGGGCAAGACCACCATGGGCCTGGAACTGCCTAATCCGAAGCGTCAGGCAGTGCGGCTCTCCGAGATCCTTGGTTCGACCGTCTACAACGACAGTCACTCACCCCTGACCCTCGCACTGGGCAAGGACATCGGGGGTCATCCGGTGATCGCGGACCTGGCGAAAATGCCTCACCTGCTCGTGGCCGGTACCACCGGCTCAGGCAAGTCGGTGGGTATCAACGCGATGATCCTGTCACTGCTCTACAAGGCCGATCCGTCGGCCGTGCGGCTGATCCTGATCGATCCGAAGATGCTTGAAATGAGCATGTATGAGGGCATACCCCATCTCTTGGCACCGGTCGTCACCGACATGCGTCAGGCGGGCCATGCACTGAACTGGGCAGTCGCGGAAATGGAGCGGCGCTACAAGCTCATGTCGCGTCTGGGCGTACGCAACCTGAACGGCTACAACACCAAGATCGCCGATGCCAAGGAGAGCGGTGAGATCATCGGCAATCCCTTTAGCCTGACTCCAGAGACACCGGAACCGCTTGATCGCCTGCCAACCATCGTCGTGGTGATCGATGAGCTGGCCGACCTGATGATGGTCGTTGGCAAGAAAGTCGAGGAGTTGATCGCGCGCATTGCCCAGAAGGCACGCGCGGCCGGCATCCACCTGATCCTCGCGACACAGCGACCCTCGGTGGATGTCATCACCGGGCTTATAAAGGCCAATATCCCCACGCGCATCGCCTTCCAGGTGTCGTCCCGGATCGACAGCCGGACGATTCTTGATCAGCAGGGCGCGGAGGCGCTGCTTGGCATGGGCGACATGCTCTATATGCCGCCCGGCTCGGGCCTGCCACAGCGCGTGCACGGGGCCTTCGTGGCCGACGAAGAAGTGCACGCCGTCGTGCAATTCCTGCGTCGCCAGGGCGCGCCAAACTATATCGAAGGCATCCTTGAAGGTGGGCTCCTCGACGGAGACGCCGACGGGACTGCGCCCGGTGAAGCCATGGCAGGCGAAGCCGATCCACTTTATGACCAGGCCGTTGAAGTGGTTGTGAAGAGTCGCCGCGCCTCGATTTCGTTCGTGCAGCGCCAGCTGCGCATCGGTTACAACCGTGCCGCGCGTCTGCTCGAGCAGATGGAACAGTCCGGGCTGGTATCGGCCATGCAAAGCAACGGTAACCGCGAGATCCTCACGCCGCGTCGGGACGACGAGTAGCGCGGATTGCCGGTCCTGTTATGGCCTTGATGAGACAAGAGGAAAAGACATGCATATCGCCAAGTTCCTGACCGCACTTGCACTCGGAACGCTCCTTAGCAGTACCGCCCAGGCCGGATCGCTCGAAGCGCTGCGCAGTTTCGTCGCCCAGTTCCAGAGCGCCCAGGGTGACTTCAGCCAGCGTGTCGAATCGACTAACCAGCATGTGACCCAGAGTTCCGGTAGCTTTGTCTTTTCTCGTCCCGGGCGCTTTCGCTGGAGCTATTCAAAACCCTACGAGCAACTGATCATTGCCGATGGACAGAAACTGACCCAGTTCGACCGTGACCTGAACCAGGTGACGGTCAAGAAGATTACCGACGCGCTTGGGGCAACCCCCGCCGCGATCCTGTTTGGCGAGGGCAATCTCGACAAGACCTTCGATCTCACGGATGACGGCAGTCACGACGGATTTGACTGGGTGCGAGCCGTTCCAAAGTCCAAGGACACCAGTTTTGTTCAGGTGCGCATTGGCTTTCGCAATGGCGAACTGGCGGCCATGGATCTTGACGATGCACTTGGTCAGAAAACCCATCTGGTGTTCAGCAATCTGCAGCGCAATGTACCGATCGGGCCCGATACCTTCAAGTTCGTTGCCCCCGCGGGTGCCGACGTTCTGCAAAACTGAGGGCCGGGACGGCTCGCACCGTGGCTGATGACCTTTTTGGCGCCACCCTGAACCAGGTGCCACTGGCCGAGCGCCTGCGTCCGCGTTCGATCGACGAGGTCGTCGGTCAGGCGCATCTGGTGGGTGCCGGCAAACCGCTGCGCATCGCCTTCGAATCGCGTCGTGCCCACTCGATGATCCTGTGGGGACCACCGGGTGTTGGCAAGACGACGCTGGCGCGCCTTATGGCAGATGGCTTTGGCGCCGAGTTCACCGCCCTCTCGGCGGTTCTGTCAGGGGTCAAAGAGATTCGGGAAGCGGTGGCACGGGCCGAGCTCACGCGCGCCCAGTCACAGCGTGGCACGGTGCTATTCGTCGATGAGGTACATCGCTTTAACAAGAGCCAGCAGGATGCTTTCCTGCCTCACGTCGAGTCGGGCCTGTTTATTTTTGTTGGTGCGACCACCGAGAACCCATCGTTCGAAGTCAACGGCGCGCTGCTCTCGCGCGCATCGGTCTATGTCTTGACGAGCCTTACCGCGAGCGACCTTGAGGCGCTTATCAGCCGCAGTCTGAAGCACCCTGCGGCCCCGGAATTGTCCGGCCTCGTCGTCGATGCGGCGGCCCGCGCGCTCCTGGTGGCAGCGGCCGACGGTGACGCGCGCAAGTTGCTCAATCATCTTGAGATCGTTGCCCGCGCGGCCGCAGCGTCGGCTAGCACGCAGGTTGACGAAGCCTTGCTGGCGACCAGCTTGTCCGCCGGCTTGCGACGCTTTGACAAGGGTGGCGATGCCTTTTATGACCAGATCAGTGCTTTGCACAAGTCGGTGCGTGGCAGTGATCCGGACGCGGCGCTCTACTGGTTCGTGCGCATGATCGATGGCGGCGCCGATCCGTGTTATCTCGCGCGGCGCGTGCTGCGTATGGCGAGCGAGGATATCGGTCTCGCGGATCCGCGCGCGCTGCGCATTGCGCTTGATGCGACCGAGGTCTACGAGCGGCTCGGCTCGCCCGAAGGAGAGCTGGCACTCGCCGAAGCGGTGCTCTATCTGGCTTGCGCTGCCAAATCGAACGCTGTGTACACGGCTTATGGAGCGGCGCGCGAGTTCGTGGCGCACGAACCCTCGCGGCCTGTGCCCGAACAGTTGCGCAACGCGCCTACCAAACTCATGAAGGAGCTTGGCTATGGCGCTGCCTATCGCTATGCCCATGACGAGCCGGGCGCCTATGCTGCCGGCGAGAACTACTTTCCAGATGGCGTCAAGCCACCGGGCTGGTATCAGCCGACGGATCGCGGACTGGAGGCGCGCATCGCAGACAAACTTGCAAGCTTGCGTGCCCTGGATGCAGAATACCTGGCAAACAAGGCAAAAAAATGATTTCTCCCGTCCCATTGCCCCCTGAGCCCGTGAGTCGGAGCGCCCGATCTCGCGGCGTCCTGCCGCGCCTCTAGCTGTTCCGTGTGAGCGCGGCGACCGACCGGAAGCGCGCGCCAATCCGGGATCCCCTCCGTAGCCCTATGTTGGTAACTGATCATGCTTGATATCCAAACCCTGCGCAAAGATGCGCCCCGTGTCGCGGCTGAGCTCGCGCGGCGCGGATTCGAATTTCCTGCCGCTGAATTCGCGCGCCTGGAGTCGGCGCGCAAGAGCCTGCAGACCGAGACCGAGGACTTGCAGGCACGCCGCAACCACATCTCCAAGCAAATTGGCGTCGCCAAGGCGTGCGGCGAAGACAGTGCTGCGCTGCTTGCCGAAGCGGCACAGATTCCGGAGCGCGTGAAAACGCTCGAAAGGGATCTCGATGCGCTCCAGAATGAGCTCGAGGCGCTGATGCTTGGTGTGCCGAATCTGCCAGACGAGAGCGTTCCCTCCGGTGAGTCAGCCGAACAGAACGTCGTGGTACGCGCGGTTGGCACGCCAACGAGCTTTGACTTCGAAGTGCGCGACCACGTCGCCGTGGGCGAGCCCCTCGGGATGGATTTTGGCAGCGCTGCCAAACTCTCGGGTGCGCGCTTTTCGGTGTTGCGCGGCCAGCTCGCACGGCTACATCGGGCACTCGCGCAGTTCATGCTCGATGTGCACACGGGCGAACATGGCTACACCGAGTGTTACGTTCCGTATGTCGTCAATGCGTCCGCGCTGCGCGGTACCGGACAGCTTCCCAAGTTCGAGGTTGAGCTGTTTGCGGCGATGCGTGGCGGTCAGGAAGGGCAGGCCGAGCCGATGTACCTCATCCCGACGTCCGAGGTTCCGCTGACCAACACCGTGGCCGATTCGATACTGGATGGCCAGGCATTGCCGCTACGCCTGACGGCCCATACCCCGTGCTTTCGATCAGAGGCAGGCAGCCATGGCAAGGACACGCGCGGCATGATTCGCCAGCACCAGTTCGACAAGGTCGAGATGGTGCAGATAGTGCAGGCCGAGGACTCATACCGGGCACTCGATGAAATGGTAGGTCACGCCGAGAACATCCTCAAGAAACTCGGATTGCCCTACCGCGTGCTCTTGCTATGCACCGGTGACATGGGGTTTTCCGCCGCCAAGACTTTCGATCTTGAGGTCTGGGTACCCGCCCAGAACACGTATCGCGAGATTTCGTCGGTATCCAATTGCACCAGCTTTCAGGCGCGGCGCATGCAAGCGCGCGTCAAGGGTGCCAGCGGACGACCCGAACTCGTGCACACCCTCAACGGTTCCGGGCTTGCCGTGGGTCGCACGCTGGTTGCTGTACTCGAGAATTTCCAACAGGCCGACGGCTCGGTGCTCATTCCCGAAGTACTCCAGCCGTATATGGGTGGCGCGACGCGCCTTGTCCCACAGCACTAGTACCGGCGGCGCGCCTGGCGTGCCGCGCGACCCCTGACCAACCAAGGATTGAAGATGACACAACTAGCGGCATTGCAAAACCACCAGGTACGGCTTGCCAAACGGCCGGTCGGCATGGTCAAGGATAGCGACTGGAACTTCACCAACGAGCCGGTGAGCGAACCTGGCGAGGGCGAATTTGTCGTCAAGTCGCTCATGCTCTCGCTCGATCCCGCAATGCGCGGCTGGATGAACGAGGGCAAGAGTTACATTGCGCCGGTGGGTATTGGCGAGGTAATGCGTGCCGGAGGGATTGGCCAGGTGATCGCCTCGCGCCATCCACGCTTTCCGGTCGGCGCCACCGTCAATGCTTCACTCGGAGTCCAGCAGTATTGCAAGATCTCGGCCGCGGACGGCAGCGACAAGAGTGCCGCGCTGATCGATCTCGCGCTGGCACCTGCACCCAAGTGGCTCAACGCTCTGGGGATGCCGGGCATGACCGCCTACTTCGGCCTGCTTGATGTCGGGCAGCCCAAAAAGGGTGAAACCGTCGTCGTATCGGGGGCCGCCGGTGCGGTCGGGCAAACGGTCGGGCAGGTAGCGCGCATGATGGGCTGCCGCGTTGTCGGCATCGCCGGTGGCAAGGCCAAGTGTGACTTCGTGGTCAAGGAGCTCGGATTTGATGCCTGCATCGACTACAAGGCCGAAAGCGTGCGCGATGGACTCAAGCGCAGCTGTCCGGCTGGCGTGGACATTTACTTTGACAATGTCGGCGGCGAGATCCTCGACGCAGTGCTGACACGCATCACGCGGCACGCACGCATTGTCATCTGCGGTGCCATCTCGCAGTACAACAACACCTCAGCCGTGCAGGGTCCTGCGAACTACCTGTCGCTGCTTGTGAACCGGGCGCGCATGGAGGGTATGGTGGTGTTCGATTACACGGCGCGTTTTCCCGAGGCCATCGCTGCGATTGCCGGCTGGATGAGCGAAGGCAAATTTCATTCGCGTGAAGACATCGTCGACGGAATCGAGGTGTTTCCGGCCGCGCTGCAAAAGCTGTTCTCGGGCGAAAACTTTGGCAAACTGATCCTGCGCGTGGCGAACGACTGACTCAGGCGACGGGCGCTGATGAGCTGGCGAGGATGGTCTCGAGCGTGCGACGCAACTCGACGCGCTGAATTTTTCCGCCTGGCCCGCGCGGCAGGGTCGCCAAAGTAATGATCAGGACTTGCCCGTAGGCGTCGCCAATGGTTGAGCGCACCTGGTTGATCAGGAGCGCCTGGTCTGCCACGGCGCCAACCAGCGCGACCGCGAGCTGCTCGATGCCGCTGGCGCTTGAGACGGTCGAGACGCCAACGTCCTGGGCGCCCGTGACAATTTGCAATAACTCTTCGAGGTCGGCTGGCGCCAGCTTCTGTCCGCCGGGGTTGAGGACCTCGTCGGCGCGTCCCAGCAGCTCGATGCGCCGTCCGTCGTGCAGCGCCGCCAGATCGCCCGGATAGAACCATCCGTCGCGAAACACGCGTGCTGACAGCTCTTGATCACCGACGTAGCCATGTGCCATGCCCGGCGAGCGCACTGCCACGAGCCCGGGACGTCCAGCCGGTAAATCGCGCCCGTCTTCGTCGACTATTCGCACCTCGACCCAGGGTAGCAGCAGACCAGGTCCGGCCAGTTCCATCGAGGCGATTTGCCCGGTCTCGTTGCTGCCGTAGCCATCAATCACGTCGACCGCCAGGCGGCCGAGTGCGCGCGCTGCCAGCACGTGCGGCAGGCGCGCGCCCAGCGAGATCACAGTCAGATTGCTCGGTTTGGCGAACTGCGGCGGCATAAGGTCCAAGAGCTGACGCAGATGCAGGGGCAGCAGCGTCGTATGGGTGATCCAATCGAGGGTGCCCGACTCGAGCAAGGGCCGGCTTTCGAAGACCACGGCTCCCCCAGTCTGCAGGACCGCGAGCGAAGCCGAGTAGACGGACGCGACCGTAAAGGGCATCGCTACGAGATAGCGTGAACTGGGCGCGAGTCCATACTGCCAGATGCGTCCGTTGATGCGCTCGCTCATCATGCGACGAGTCAGCTCAAGGTACTTGGTCTGGCCCGTCGTGCCCGAGGTCGAGAGGATCTGGACAACATCATCGGCCCCTTCCTCTATGGGCGTACGCGCCTCGACCGGTGGCAGGTTCAACAGCAGCTGCAGCCAGTGATGCGTTACCAGATGGTGGCAGGCGGCGTTGCTGTCGGTCGGCACAAAATCCGTGAAGGCCCATTCCACGCCGCCGGGCACGTGCACGCTCGAAGGTTCGCGTGCGGCGGTGAACGGTGCGATGGCGCAGCCAAGGCGATCCAGGGCAAGGATCAGCAGAAAAAAAACGAACAGGTCCGATACGCACAGGGCGACGCGACACTGCGGTTCGACACCCAGGGCTCGCAGACCCATCGAGATCCGGGTCAGATCCTGCTCGAGCTGGGCATAACTCAAGGTGACGCCGTTATGCACGACCGCGATGCTGTCGGGCCGGCGCCGCGCATGAAATGCGAGGTGGGCGCCAATCATGCGGCGACGTCCTGCAGGCCCAAATCAGTCCCCTTGTTTGAATGTGCCGCGCGCATCACGCACTGCGCTTCGGGCGTGATCCTAGCATGGGCGGCTGGCAATTCCATCACCGCGAGAGGCATGCGCTGTTTCGCTAATCATAGCGCTGCCGCGGCGTGAGCGTCGTGACGAAAATCGGGCAGCGCGCGGCGCGTACGCCCTGCTGCGGCGTTCGCCAGACGCACGCGCCCATCTGTTAGACTGCTGGTCAACCAATCTAGCCTATGAGACGGATTCTGATTACCGGCGGGGCAGGCTTTGTGGGCGTCAATCTGGTAGCCCATCTGCGTACCGTCAGCGAACTAGAGATATCGGTCATCGATAATCTGTCCCTCGGACGGCGCGAGCACCTTGAGCCCTTCGGAGTGCATTTTGTCGAGGGCGACGTGCGCAGGCCAGCTGATCTGGCGCCGCTCCTGGCCGGGGTGGACGCGGTGGTTCATCTGGCTGCCGATACACGCGTGATTGAGTCGATTGCCGATCCGCGCCTGAATTTCGAAGTCAATGTGCTAGGGACCTTCAATCTGCTCGAGGCCTGTCGCAGTGCCGGGGTAGCTCGATTGGTATTTGCCTCGACGGGTGGGGCGATTATCGGTCCGGCGACGCCGCCGGTTCATGAAGAGATGGTGCCACGTCCGGTCTCGCCTTATGGAGCATCCAAGCTCGCCGGCGAAGGCTACCTGTCGGCATTCGCAGGCAGCTATGGCATGCACTGCTGTGCTCTGCGGTTCTCCAACGTCTACGGACCGCGCTCATTTCACAAAGGCAGTGTCGTGGCGCAGTTCTATCGCAATATACGCAACGCCGCTCCGCTGATCGTCTATGGCGATGGCAGTCAGACGCGGGATTTTGTCTACGTGGACGATATCAGTGCCGGGATCTGGCGGGCGCTGCAGACGACCGAGGCTGCCGGCGTGTTTCAACTCGGCTCGGGACTGGGGACAAGCGTCAACGAGTTGCTCGCACTCATGCGCCAGACGGTGCCGCCGGGACGCTTTCCCAAGGTCGAATATCGGTCCGCCCGCAGTGGTGAGATCGAGCACACTTTCACCGACATCCGGCACGCACGCGAGTCACTGGGCTATGCACCCGCGATCGTTCTCAAGGAGGGCCTCGCCCGTACCTGGGCCTGGTTCGAGGCGCGCCCGACATGAGGGTGCCTGGCGCGCTGCGATGCGTCGCCCCGGCCGACTCTCGGGGCTGATGATGGCACACGTGCACTTCGTGATGCGTGATCTGGCGACCAAGTGGCCGGACCTTGAGAGGCTGACCGAACTGGACGTCGACGTTCAGCCCGAGCGCATGCGCACCGGCGTGGTCAACTGGGTCTTGCAGACCTATCTGCATCTGCGTCAAGCGCTCACCGAGCGCGCGGTGACGAGCTCGGTGAGCGAGCACATCATGCCGGAGGTGATCAACATCGTGCACCGGGATTCCTTCAACTCTCTCGATGCAGCGGCAAGGCGCGCAACTATAATCGGTGTGCGTGCCGACCGGCCGCCCTTCATGATGGCGGATCTTGAAATCCTCCAGAATGACGTGGGAGAACTGTTGCCCAACCAGTTCTATATTCCGTTCTGGCCGCAGCCGGGCTTGATACCGCGCTCGCGCGCGCGCGCCGAGCGGGTCGAGCATATGGTTTACCTGGGCAACACCGGCACGACCTCGCCCTGGTTGAGCGACCCGGATTTTCTCGCCGCGCTGACCGCGATTGGCGTGAGTTTCGAAATCCGCGAACGCAAGTGGTATGACTATTCGGATATCGATCTGACCATTGCCCACCGGCGCGAGGCGCCCTGCATGGTCGTCTACAAGCCGGCTTCGAAACTCATCAATGCCTGGTTTGCCGGAACCCCGGCGCTGCTCAATGACGAGCCGGCCTACCTCAAGTTACGCACCGATCCGCTTGACTACATCAGTATCGATTCGACGCGCGATGTGCTGCTCGCGATCGCGCGTCTGCGTCGCGATCCCAATCTGTACCGCGCCATGGCGGAGCGCGGTCGATTGCGCTCGGCGGAGTTCACGGTTGAAGCGACACGCGCGCGCTGGCTCAAGGTGATCATGGAAGAGGCGATCCCACGTGACGCTGAGATTCGTGCGAGCAAAAGCTGGATCGGTCAGGCGGTGCGACTGGTATCGCAGAAATCGCAATCGCGCATGTTCAAGCTGCGCTACCGGCGCGAGATCGAGAGCGGCGCGCGCTACCGCGCGCCGCAGGCCCCAGGCGAGTCCTGATCAGCTCGCAAGGCGAATCCTGGGCGCAGCGATGCCCACAGTGTCATTCCAGCGCGACGTGCAGGGGATTTTCGCAGTGTCGCAGCGCGCCGCGTACTTGCGCGCGATATCGGTCACCTCGGCCAGCAGGCCACCATCGAGCGTTACCGGCTTGAGTCCGAGGTTCAGGAATGCCTCGTTCTTGACATGCAACTCGTTGCTATCTGCCTCCTGGCGCGGATTGGGTAGATGCTCGATGCGCGCTCCCGTCAGCTTGGCAATGAGTTCGGCCAGGGCGATCACCCGATGGGTCTCGGTCATCTGATTGAAAATCTTGACGCGCTCACCGCGCTCGGGCGCGTTCAGGAGGGCAAGCTCAATGCAGCGCACCGAATCTCGCACATGGATGAAAGCGCGCGTCTGCCCGCCGCTGCCGTGCACAGTCAGCGGATAGCCGACTGCTGCCTGCATCAGAAAGCGGTTGAGCACGGTGCCGTAATCGCCATCGTAGTCAAAGCGGTTGATCAGACGCTCGTCCTGGCTGGTCTCGGTCGTCTGCGTTCCCCACACGATTCCCTGGTGCAGGTCGGTCACGCGGACCCGGTCATTCTTGTTGTAGAAGAGGAACAGTAGCTGGTCGAGCGTCTTGGTGGTGTGATAGATGCTGCCGGGGTTCGACGGATAGAGGATCTCGCTCTCGACGGTCTCGCCGCTATCGCCGGTCATCGAGACCTTGAGGTAGCCCTCGGGAATCTTCATGCCGGCCGTACCGTAGCCGTAGACGCCCATGGTTCCCAGATGGACCACGTGGATATCGAGACCGGTCTCGACAATCGCGGCCAGAAGGTTATGGGTCGCATTGATATTGTTATCGACCGTATAGCGCTTGTGCGAGCTGCTTTTCATGGAATAGGGCGCCGCACGCTGTTCCGCAAAATGCACAATCGCCTCGGGTCGAATTTCCTCGATCAGCCTTACCAGGCGGTCGTACTCATGGGCGACGTTGAAATTGACGAACCTAATGGACTTGCCGCTGACCTCTTTCCAGGCCGCCAGCCGCGTACTCATCGGGGCAATCGGCGTGAGCGAACTGCATTCAAGTTCATTGTCGATATTGCGCCGTGAGAGGTTGTCGACGATGGTGATTTCGTGCCCACGCGCCGAGAGATGCAGCGCGGTCGGCCAACCGCAGAAACCGTCCCCGCCGAGGATGACTATTTTCATTATTCCCTACTCCCGCATCAGAAGATTCATAAGCTGCTTAGATAATCGCATAAGAATGGCGCCGCCTTGGAGAGCAGGCGGTTTGTTTTTACGGTTTGTTACAACCCGCACCAGTGCGAAAATCACGGACAAGGTGGATTGGACACTATTTTTCCAGGTCTGTAGCGCGTGGTCCTAGTAGAGGCGCGCCAAGCGACGACGCCCACGATACTAAGCCGCGTCCGGCGGACTCATCAGCCGATACAGGCGCCCCACCATCCAGAAGAGCAAGACGACGGCCGCGATCAGGCAGGCCCAGAGGACTACCCTGCTGGCCTTGAATGACTCTTCATCGCGGGATTTGTGCGGTGCGACCCGAATTTCGGCACCCACGACCGCAGCCGGCGCCGGCAGGGTTACAGTCTTCGGGCCCATGCCGGCCGGCGCAAGCGCCTGATCGGCAAGATCGGGAATCAGATGGTTTAGTGCAAGTGCGCCCGGTCCGACGCGATCGTTTCCAAACGCGATTCCATAGGGCGCTGCGCCGCGCGCGACGAACACCAGTTGGTCAGGCAACCAGCCCAGTGACAGGACGAGTCTGCCAGCGCCAAGACCACCGCTACCCTCACTCACGCGTACCAGCCAGTAGCGCTCCTTGTGGGTCTGGATTGGCAGCGGTGCGCTGGTCAGTTCTTCGGAAGCGCTTTGCAGGCGAAACACCGTCGAGCGCGCGACGATTCGCCATGCCTGCGCGGAGCTCGACCGTGCAAAGATCTCAAGCTGCGCCACCGTATTTGGCTCGGGGAGATCGAACTTGAGCACGTCGACCGGGAAGTGCGCTTGGCTATCGAAGAAATAGTCGCCGGCGTGCTCGCCCTGGGCGGATTCGCCAGGCTTTTCCCACTGATGGCTCAGAAACTCATTTGAGCCGCCCGTTTGCGCCGTCACAGCCACGAGGCGCGTACCAGCCGGCAGGTCAGTCAGACCGAGGCGATAGTAGGCATGCTTCTGTGCCGGGAAATCGACCTCGAGTCGTTGCAGTTTCGCGCCGTTTTGCTGCAGGTTCAGAATCGGAACACCGGCCACGAGCTCGTGCCAGTTCTGCAGGTCTTCGCTCGATTCGAGGTGCGCATGCCCGCTGAAGTCAGCCGGGCTATCGAGCTGCAGCGACAGCGCGTGCAGGGCGTCGCGAGCCATGCTGGCATCGAGCAGATAGTTTCGCGACGTTCCTGAGCGCAAGGGTCTAGCGGCGGCACTCAGGATCTCGATGCCTTCGATCGCACCCACGCTAGTCGTGACTATGCGCATCCGGTCCGTCTGTTCATCGGCTGCGCCGGAACGGGGATCCGGCAGCTCGAAGAGCGGCAGGCGCAGTGGTGGCGCGCAATGGACTGGTTGGCCAACCCGCGGATAGAACGCAAAGGGCACCATTTCGCCGCTGGCGTTGAAAATTCGCGTGTCGGCCAGATCCGCATCCGTGCTGCCTTGGTAGACCGCGCGCGGCAGACTCAGACGGTACAGTGCATGAGCGCCATCTGTCTCGATCGGCGCGACATATTGGAAGTCCGCGACGCTCTGGGCGCGCCCGCTGGTACAGGCGCACAGTCCGAGGAGCAGCAGGAGGGTGAGGCGGGCGGTGCTTTTCATGGGCTACCGTCGTTTTCGAGCCTATCGGCCCGGGGCGGAACGGGTGCCAGATAGCCGAGAATGAGCATCAGCGCGCCAACACCAATGAACGAGACGATGCGCTCGATGCTGCCGATCTGCGCGAGGTCGATGAGAAAGAGCTTGACGACCACTGCCCCCATCAGGATCGCGCCGCCGATCCACAGTCCGCGCGACACCCGGTGTGTTGCCAGCGTCATCATGACTAGAGCGGTCACAGACCAGGATAGCGACAAGGTTCCCTGAACAAGCAGCGAGTGATAGAGCGCGAAATACTCGAAGGGAATACCTGCCCAGTGATGCAGGCTGCGCAAGAGCAGCGCATTGGCCCAGAAGAATACTGTCGCTGCGGCAAAGACATGGACTGCGCCGAGGTCGTCGCCATGAATCGACACATGTCCGAGCCGGCGGATCAAGACAAACCAGCGAGACGCGGTCAGTCCAACGAGCAGCATCGCGAGGTCGAGCGGATTCAGCAGCGGAATGTAGGGCAGCGGGGCGGGATTGCCGTCGCTCGTAACATTGCTGATGAGTATCCATGCTCCGAGGAGGGCGAGCACGGGCAGACTGCAGGTAAGCAGATAGGTTTTGGGCAGGTCTGCGACCGGCCAGCGAGACCGCACCGGCGCTGAGCCGATCAGCCACAGTAGCGCCACTGGCACGAGAGGCCATGAAGCGATCGACCAGACTGGCGCCAGGTCGGCGATATGTGTCGCTTGCCAGGTGACTTCCCAGATCAGCCCGGCAGTCGCTATCCAGAAGGTGATGGGGTGAAGGATGCGCTGCAGGGAGCCCGGCATTTCCACGTGGCGTCGCAGCATCCACATCTGCGCGAACAAAACGCCGGGCCACGCGAGCCAACCCCACCGGGCCCCCGGATGATCGATATTCGCCCAGTCGAGGCCAAGGACTGCCGACATCACCAAAGCGAATCCGTATGGCGCAAAGCGGGCGCTCGGCCAGATCAGGGCGCGCGAGGCGATGCTAAGGCCAAGCGCAGACGCGCCCAGGTAAGCGAGCGTCGCGTGCAGCTTTGCATCCGGATCAAGAAACCGCGCTATTTCGTGGATCCCGCCACCAACCCACCAGATCAGGCCCCAAATGAACATCAGCGTCGCAAGCACCGCGGCGCGCTCGCCAAGGGGCCCGGATTTGCGCGCCCCGTAGATTGAACAGAACCAGGCGCTGAACGCGATCAAGATACAGCCCAGGCACACGCTATTGAAGACCGGTGTGGCTCCAACGACAAGTTGCGAGTCGGCAAGAAAGGCTACTCCTGCGCCAATCTGTAGCAGGTAGCCAACCACGCGCGCCAGCAATCGTGCCTGACGGCTCCCGATCCATAGCAGCGCTGCACCTTCTATGGCCCACGCTGCTGCGGTGGTTCGGCCGTCGAACGCCAGGGGCACCACCAGTGTGACAAAGCCACTGCCAAGTGCCAGAAATGCCTCCGCGAGCAAGCGCAGACGCTGGTCAGCGCGACGCCACAGGGTGGCCGTCACGACGAGGTAGAACGCCCCGACGACGAGGGCACTGAGCGCACTGCCGTACTGGAAATGCTGCACCAGGCAGGCCTGCAGGCCAAAGCCCGCCAGCGGCACGCCGAATACCAGAGTGCCGTCGACGTAAGCAGAGCCCGCGTCGTCCTGGCGTTTCGCATACAGGATCGGTAAGAGCACATAGAGCAGGAAGTGAGCGACGAGGAAGGGTTCGGTTGAAGGGAAAAACTCGGGACGATAGAAGCGCGCACCCCACGCCAGCCCGACGACGAAGGTGAAGACAAAGCCGATCAGATTCAGGACGCGCCAGGCTTTACTCCAGGCGACGATCACGATGCCGACGTTGACTACCAGGTAGTAGGAAAAAAGCTGAATGTGGCTACCCTGTCCGGTCGAGGCCAGGATTGGCGCGAGAAAACCACCTGTTGCACCGATCGCAGCCAGGGCCAGCGAGTCCTGCCGCACGGCGAGAATCGCTGACAGGGCCGCTACCAGAACCAGCAGCACGAAGGCTGGTCCGGGCTCGATCACCTGGTAGATGCGGAATGCGGCAAAAATGGTGAGGTACTGAAGCCCGACCGCGCCCCCCTGCAGCGTCAAGGCGTAGCCCGTCCTTGAGCGGCGAGCACGCCAGCCGAGGACCAGGAGCAGGATGGCGCCCAGCGACACGCCGATCAGACGCAGTTCGATGGGGATATGCGAGTGTTCGTAGGCGAACTTGAGTAAGAACGCGACTCCGATGAACAGAATCATCATTCCGATGCGCACCACGGCATTGCCTCCCGTGATCCAGGCGAAGGGTTCCAGATCCCCGGAGGGCTCTGCCGCGCCATCGGCGGGCTGCGTCTGGACGGATGAAGGCTCGGATGTGGCCGGCCGATGAGCTGGCGGTGAAGCCGTTGCTGGTCGCTCGGT
>CAJCHO010000043.1 GCA_903970145.1 Mycobacteriaceae bacterium
ATCCGATTAGGGCACTAGTATAGCCACAATCCCCGCCAGCGCAAAGCACCCGGCAAGACTGTTGCCAATTTCGTCCTGCCGCCCTCAGGCGCCAGACGGCACCGCATCCCAGCGTTGCCATTCGGCCTTCAACCAGGCGTACAGGATTGGCGCCAAAACGACGCCCTTGAGGCCGAACAGGGATTCAAAAATCACCATGCACACGAGGATCTCCCAGGTACGCGCGTTGATGCGACCGCCAACGATGCGAGCATTGAGGAAATATTCGAGCTTGTGCACGCCAATGAGGAACATGAGCGAGCACAAACCAACCGTAACCGAATAGCCCATGCCGATGACCGTGATGGTGCTGTTCGATATGAGGTTGCCAATAATCGGCAGGAGCCCCGCAAAAAACGTCAGCGTGACCATGGTTTTGGTAAACGGCAGGTGTACTCCCGCTGCCGGGAGCACGATGAGCAGGTAAATGCCGGTCAGAGTGGTATTGACGAGCGAAATTCGCACCTGGGCGTTGGCGACGCTCCAGAACATGTCACGCAGGGTACTCAACTGGTCAGCCAAGAGGCGGGTGACGTGTCCTTGCAGAGGGGCGGCGTCAAGCTCGGCCACGGCGATGAGCATGCCAAGCAACAGACCGATCAGGGCATAACCGAGATCCTTGATTGCCTCCAGACTGATAGTGCCCACTTCGGCTGCGTGCTGGTTGAGCCAGTCGCCAACGAATTGCAGCATGGCATCGGTTTGGGGAACCCGGTCACCCATGTCAAAGGGCAGCGACGCCCGCGCGGAGGTGACAATCTGCGCCATGCGCTCGAGCATTCCGTGGAAACCAGCGCCATCGTGCAAGAGCACATGCAGGGCGATCCCCGCCGCGAGCAGCACCGCACCGACTACGATTGCGAGCAGGCCTGCCGCCAGAGCACGTGCCCGACGGCGCGGCGCAACACTTCCGAGCACGCGCTCGCTGATCTTGTGCACCAGGATATAAGCCAATAGGCCGGTAAGAATCGGCACCAACAGGCCGATGGTCACCAGAAACAGGAGCAGCGCGGCGCAGAACAAAAAGGCCATAAACCGTTGCTGGTGCTCAGCCTTCAGGTCAAACATTCGCTGCGTCATGCGCTATTCTCCATTACCAACGTCAACTCACTGGCTCCTGCCAGCAAGCGGCGCCGATTCTAGCTTACCTGCGCCAGAGCGCACAGCATGACTGCCACATCTGTTTGTTAGAGTGTCAATGCGCCAGGAGTTCCGCACGCGCCATAAGGAGTCCTACGTACCATGCCTGATAACGCTCCTCATTCACAATCCGATAGCAGCCGGGTGCGCGAAGTCCACGAACTGCCCGGACCGCGCCGCCTGCCGCTCCTCGGCAACCTGCATATGCTTGGCGACGGACAGTTCCACAGTGTCGCCGAACAATGGAGTCTGCGTTACGGGGACGTGTTCCGGATTTATCTGGGAACCGTCCCGGTCCTGGCACTGGCCGACACCCGCGTGGCGGCCAGTGTGCTGCGCGATCGGCCCGAGGGCTTCGGGCGCGGTCTGCGCATTGACCGGATCGCCTCCGAAATGGGGCTGCATGGTCTTTTCACGGCCAATGGCGACGCCTGGCGGCGCCAGCGACCGATGGTCATGAGTGCGCTCGATCCGAGCCATATACGCAGTTATTTCCCGTCTCTGATATCCGTTACCGAGCGGCTCATGCGGCGCTGGCAGAAGGCGGCGCGCGCCGGCAGCCCGATTGACCTGCAGTCCGACCTGATGCGCTACACGGTCGATGTGACCGCTGGCCTCGCCTTCGGTACCGAGATGAATACCCTCGAGACCGAGGGTGACCGCATCCAGGAACACCTCGACCACATCTTTCCGGCATTGAACCGACGTCTGCTCTCGCCTGTCGCTTACTGGCGCTATTTCAAGCTGCCGCGCGACTATGCGCTTGACGCCCATCTGGCTGCCGTTCACCGCGCGGTTGACGGCTTCATCGTCGCAGCGCGCGAGCGCATGAACGCAAATCCTGACCTGCACACCCATCCGCGCAACCTGATCGAAGCGATGATCGCCGAGCGTGACCGGCCCGGGTCCGATCTGACCGACCAGGATGTCGCCGGCAATGTGCTCACGATGCTGCTCGCTGGCGAAGACACGACCGCCAATACGCTTGCCTGGATGCTGCATCTACTGCACCAGCATCCGGCCTGGCAAAAGCGCCTGCACGACGAGGCCGACAGTCTCGTGAGGGCTTCGGTGCCCGAAGACCCCGGATTCGCCGCCGCGGCGCAAGTCGCTGACGCCTGCGCCAACGAAGCCATGCGTCTCAAACCAGTGGCGCCGTTTCTGTTTGCCGAGGCGCTGCGCGAACAGGTCATCGAGGGGGTGCGTGTGCCTGAGCGCGGCCTCGTCATGCTGCTCTTGCGTCGCGCCGCGACCGATGAGCGCAACTTCGCAGCACCGCTCGCGTTCGAGCCCGAGCGCTGGATCGAGACCGAGCAGCAGCCGGCGGGTCTGGCCAATCCCAAGCGCGTCTCGATGCCCTTTGGTGCCGGTCCGCGCCTGTGCCCGGGACGCTATCTGGCACTCCTGGAAATCAAGATGGTGATCGCGATGCTGTTTCGCAATTTCACCATCGAGCACATCGGGTGTCTTGATGATGCACCGGTGCGTGAACGACTCTCTTTCACCATGGAGCCGGTCGGTCTGCAGATGCGCCTCAAACAACGCCAGCACGCCTGAGCATACCTACGCCCCCGAGGGCGTGCACGGCGCGATAAATTGGCGCCGATTGGACCGATAATTCGCTGCAGTTCGGTGATTCGTTCCACGCGCCAGCCTGACCATCCGGTCGCCACGCCCGTGACAGCGCCCGACGTGGAGCCAGGATCGCATGGATGTTCAGAAAAGTCCGAAGGAACTGATCAATCTGGTCGTCTCGCAGCGCTTTCTGGTTGTGACCGCCGCGCTCGAGGTCGCGCTGCTTGCCGAGGCGACGGTACATATGGGCACCCAGGGGCGCTTTGGCCAGTTCACTGCCAGCGCGCTGATCATATGCGCGATTGCTGTCGCCATCTCGACCGTGCTGGCGCGACGCGGCAACAAGGATCTCGCCAGCCTGATCCTGCTGTGGTCGATCGTCGTGCTGCTCAATGTGCTGGTGTTCCATGGCCAGGGAGTGCGCGACATCGCGATGCTCGGCTATCCTGCCGTGCTGGTTGTAGCCAGCCTGATCGTCTCCGGTCGCCGACTGACCGCTCTGGCCTTGTGGATCGCCTGCACCTCGATATTGCAGGGAATTCTGGAACTCAAGGGCGTCTTGCGTTATGACATCCCGGACGTCGGATGGGGTCTGATCCTCGACTGCTTTGCCATCCTCGGCGTCACCGTCGCCTGCGTAATCGTGGTTTCGCGCGAACTGCAGGCAACTCTCAAGCGCAGTCAGGAACTGGCCCTAAACGACCATCTGACCGGCCTGCCCAATCGCGCCGCCGCACGTGCCTTGTTTGAAAACATCGTGGCGCGCGCGCGTCGCGAGCACTCCATGGCTGCGGTACTGTTCGTCGACCTCGACGAGTTCAAGTCGATCAATGACTCGGCCGGACATGCGGTGGGCGACGAGGTACTCAAACAGGTGGCAGCGCGCCTGAAGAAGACTCTGCGCTCATCGGACACGGTAAGCCGTCAGGGAGGAGATGAGTTCGTGATCTTTCTGGACCGGATTCACGGCGTGGGCGACATTCCTGCGGTGATCGGCAAGATCCTCGCCGAAATGGCCCTGCCGATCCGGGTCGCACGCGGCGACCACACGACCTCCTGCTCGATCGGCGTGGCGATTTTTCCGCAGGATGGAGGCGATTTCGACACCCTTCTGAAGTGTGCCGATATCGCCATGTACCAAGCCAAGGCAGCCGGACGCAATACCTTTGCGTTCTACGATGACAGTACCAACCAGAAGCTGCTCAAGCAGATCCGCATTTCCAACGGTCTCTCGCGGGCGCTTGCCGGCGAGGAACTCCATCTCGATTACCAGCCTTTGGTAAACCTTGAAGATGGCTCGGTTATCGGCGCCGAGGCCCTGCTGCGCTGGCGCAGCTCGGAGCTTGGCGACATCTCGCCGGCCCAGTTCATCCCGGTCGCCGAGAACAGCGGGCGGATCATCGAGATCGGCGCCTGGGTGCTCGGACGCGCCTGCGCCGAGGCGGTGCGCTGGCACAGCCAGGGCATGGACGATCTGCGCATCTCGGTGAACGTATCGGCCGTGCAACTCGTGCGTGGCGACTTGCTGTCGGCGGTGCGTGCGGCACTCGGCGCCAGTGGCCTTGATCCGCGCATGCTCGAGCTCGAGCTGACCGAGTCGGCTTTCATCCACGACACCGAACACAGCATGGCGGTAGTGGCCGAGTTGAAAGCCATGGGTGTGCGCATCGCCATGGACGATTTCGGCACCGGCTATTCAAGCCTGTCCTACCTACAGCGCTTTCAGCTGGACACCATCAAGATCGACAAAGCCTTCGTGATGAAGCTGCAATCCGGGACCGATGACGCGGCAATCACGCGTGCCATTATCCAGATGGCCCAGGCGCTCGGACTGTCAACCACTGCCGAGGGCATCGAGACCCAGGAGGCGCTCGATTTCCTCACGGCCAACGGGTGCAAGACTGGGCAAGGCTATCTGTATGCCCGTCCGCTGAGTCGACTTGATTTCCTGCAGTTTGCGCTGGACCGGCGGGCTCTGGCACGCGTCGACTGATTCGACCGACAGCGCAGGCAGCGGGCGCGCGGCTGCGCATGCATAATGTGCCCTGCTGCTCTTCCGTGAGACCGATTCGAACACCATGTTGCAACGCTTCTCGCTGGGCTGGGTACTGGCCTTATGTGCCGGCCTTGTTTCGGCCAACGCCCAGCCGACGCACCCTGCCCCGCTGCACTATGCCCTGACCGACCGCCACGGACTCGCGGGCGACAGCAACTGGGACCAACTGAGCTTTGATGCGCCACGCGCGCGCCTGTTCGTGACCCGCGAAGACCGCATTCAGGTGATCGATCCGGCAAGCGGCAAGGAGATCGGCGAGGTGCGTCCCGGACAGGGGGTGCACGCGGTTGCGCTGGCCCATGAGCTCGGGCGTGGCTTTGCCAGCAATGGCCGCAGCAACACCATCACGGTCTTCGACCTCGAGACTTTCAAAAACGTCACCGAGGTCAAAGTCACCGGTGTCGATCCCGACACGATTCTCTACCTCCCGGAGACTCGCCGGGCCTACAGCTTTAATGCGCAGAGCAACGACATCACGGTGATCGACGCCGAGTCGCTTGACGTGACCAACACGATCCTGCTCGATGGGCGGCCGGGATCCGCAGTGACGGACGGGCGCACTATTTTTGTCACTCTCACCGACCGCTCGCGCATAGTGGCGCTCGATGCGGACTCGGGGCAGGTACAGCGCAACGTCGAACTCGCTGGCTGTCCCGAGCCAGCGGGCCTGGCGATCGATACCCGTCACGCTCGCCTGTTCTCGGTGTGTGGCAACGGCAAGCTCCTCGTGCTCGACGCGCACACTGGAAACCTGCTTGGCGAGGTCAATCTCGCCAAGGAGGTCGATACGATCGCTTTTGATCGCGCCACCGGACTTCTCTTTGGCGCGAGTCCGCTCGGTACTGTCGCCGTGGTGCGTGAAGACGAATCGGGACACTTCGTGCTAACCCAGACGGTGGTCACGCAAAAAAGCGCACGCACGCTTGCCATCGATCCCCGCACCCACTACGTGTATCTGGTCGCGGCAGAGTTTGGGCACGCGCCGCCGGTGTCGGTGGCACTTCCCCACCCCCATGCACCGATCATCTCGGGCTCGGTCAGTCTCCTGGTTCTGACTCCCTAGCCGGACGCGCCGCCAGGCCGGCGGCGATCTTCATGCGCAGGATCGAAGCCGCCAGTGCAAAGGTAACTGCATTGGCGACGATGATCGGCCACGCCTTAACCAGGATGCCGTAGACCAGCCAGCAACCGACGCCAAGGGTAAAAAGCGAATACATCCAAAGCGAAATGCCTTGCGTGTCGCGGCTGCGATAGGTATGCAAGACCTGCGGCAGGAATGAGGCGGTCGTTAAGAGAGCCGCGGCAAAGCCGATGAAGTCCTTCCAATCCATTGTCTTTCCCCGGAAGCCGCGTGCGGCTTAGTAAACCTCGTCCACCCAGTGCTGGGTATCCTTGGCGGGACGCTTGTAACCATCGTCGGGTTGGCGCGCTGGCAACTCCACTTCGATTGGATCAAGGTTCTTGTAGGGTATCTGGTGCAGGAGGTGGTTGATGCAGTTCAGGCGCGCGCGCTTTTTGCTGTCCGCGTCGACCAGGTACCACGGCGAGTGGGGTCGATCGGTGTGTTTTAGCATGACGTCCTTGGCCCGCGAATAGTCGACCCAGCGCTTGCGCGCCTCAAGATCCATCGGCGAGAGCTTCCAGCGCTTGATGGGATTGCGCATACGTTCGGCAAAGCGCTTCTCCTGCTCTTCATCGCTCACCGAGAACCAGTACTTGATGAGATACATGCCCGAGCGCACCAGCATCTCCTCGAACTGCGGACAGGCGCGCAGGAACTCGCGATACTGCACATCGGTGCAAAAACCCATTACGTGCTCGACCCCGGCGCGGTTGTACCAGCTGCGATCAAAGAGAACGATTTCGCCGGCACTGGGCAGGTGCGCTACATAACGCTGGAAGTGCCATTGCTGGCTTTCCTTTTCGGTGGGTGTCCCAAGCGCGACGACGCGGCACACGCGCGGATTCAGGCTTTCAACGATGCGCTTGATAACGCCGCCCTTACCGGCCGCATCGCGACCCTCGAAAAGCACGCACACGCGCAGTCCGCGCATGCGCACCCACTCCTGCATCTTGAGCAGTTCGAACTGCAGACGTACCAGTTCATCGACATAGTTATAGGAACCTTTGGGTGGAGGCGGCGGGCCACCTTTACCGACGATGCGCCAGCGCTCCTCGACGGCAGCGAGTTCCCTCGCATCGCTGCTCAATTCGCCCTCACCTGACACGCTGCGCGACGCTGCCTTCTTGGCTCGTTTCATTCATGCTCCCGAATTGGCGCGGCTGCCTGCCGTGCAGGATGCCGCCTTGTGGCACAACACCTACTGTCCCGCAGTCGGACTCCCATGACAAGGGTCTGATCCGGCTAGCTTCGCGGCCGCTCGTGGTTTAATCCCAGCTGCGCGGCCGTCGAGGGACGCGCTGGCTCCACCTTTTGCGGGATTGGTATGAACTTTAGCTCAAGCTCGGCCCGGCGCTCGGTATGGCTTAGCGCGTGCGCGCTCCTTCTGTGCGCCTGTAACGGCAACTATCACACCGCGCCCGATGCAGAAAAGGTGCGCCAGTTCGCCCAACACGGTTATCCCCTCGAGAGCCAGTATGGCTACCAGACCAGCAGCTTCACCTGGCAGCTCGCTGGCAGCGAGATCTCCGGCACCTTTCTGCTACCTTCGAAATCGGGCCAGTATCCCCTCGTCATCTACCTGCCGGGCGTGGGCGAGGGGCCCAATGGCGGGCTGCGCTGGCGCACGGCATGGGCGCGGGCAGGTTATGCTGTTTTGTGCATTCAACTCCTGCCGAGCGATCTGCGCGAAGTCCCCGCGCCGCGCGCGCCGGAAAAGCGCGACCGCGACAGCGGGGCGCCACCGCCCGATATCGCAGTCGATTACCTGCCAGAATTGCGTGCTCACTATTCGAATGACGCGATGGTGGCACGCCTGACCCGCCTCGCGGCGCTGCTCGACGAATTGCAGCGCCGCCAGAGCAGCGGGGATCCGGCGCTCGCACCACTTGATCTCGGACACATTGCGCTGGCCGGCTTTGATCTCGGGGCCTACAGCGCCATGGTGGCGGTTGGTGAACACGTCGCGGTCGCCGAGGATCTGATAGCCCAACGTCCGATCGCAGCGGTCATCGCTATCAGCCCCTACGCAAGTTTCTCGGGTGCCTCGTTCGCGCGTCGCTATAACGGCATCCACGCGCCGGTCTTGTCGATCACCAGCGACGCCGATGCCGACTCCCACGGTCTGGTCACCGAGGGTGTGCGCGGTGCTCCCTACCAGTACATGCCGCCGGGAAACAAATACCTCCTCACGCTCTTCGGGCTGTCGCACCAGGCACTCGCCGGGCGAGCTGTCGGCCAGGCGGATGACGAGCCGTCTCCCGACAGGCCCAAGTCCTCGCGTACCGCCGGCAGCGCTGACAGCGCGCGCTCGGGCCGTGGGGGTCCCGACGACGGCGGGCCGGCCGGTACCGTGATGCAATCGGCAACCTTGCGCGAACAGGAACTGGTGGCCATTGAATCGGTATCGACGGCCTTTCTCGATGCGACCGTAAAAAGTGACAGCATCGCCCGCGAGTGGCTGCAAAAGAACGCCCCCGGCTGGCTGACCGACGAGGCCAATCTGCAGTGGCGCTAGGGCGCGACGCTGCGCAGCCTATGACGCGCCCACACAATCTGCGCCTGGCCTGATCACAATGCGCTGGCTACGACCTCTCGGCCTCGCGCTGTTCTGGTGCGCGCAGTGGCTGGCGTTCGTGCTCACGATCGAGCACGGCTGCCCCCCCTGGCTGGCCTTCGCCCTCGCCACCTGCGCGGGCTTGTGGCTTGTGCGGCGCGCCGCCGACCGGACCTGGGCTGGCTTGATGCGCCCTCTGGCATTTCCAGCCAGCGTGTGCCTCACCCTCTCGCCGATAGCCGTTCCGAGCTGGGTCTGGCTGATCGCGCTCGTAATCGGGGCAATCCTCTATCCACGGCTCGACAAGAAGGACGCGCCCTTGTGGCGTGCCCCGGCCGATCTTGGTTCGGCCCTCGCCCGCCTGCTGCCGCAATCGCCACAGGTCGTTCTCGACGCCGGCTGTGGGCTCGGCGACGCCCTCGTGCAATTCTCCCGTCACTGGCCGGCCGCGCAACTGCGTGGCATCGAAATCTCGCCCTTGATGCGCTGGATATGTCGTCAGCGCCTCAAGAGTGCGCGGATCGAAGCGGGCGACATGTGGCAGTTGTCGTGGTCCGGGGCTGACCTGGTCTATCTCTTTCTTCGACCCGAAGCGATGGGGGACGCCCAGACAAAGTGCCTGCGCGATCTCGCCGGGACGGCACTGGTGGCAGCGCTCGATTTTCCGCTTGCGGCAAGCGCCTTGGCGAGCTGTCGCCTCGCTTCGGGGAAGACCCTCTGGCTGTACCGGGTCGCTGAGCTCGCCGCGCCGGACCGGGTCCTCACACCCGACTGACAAGTAGCGCGCGCCCGTGCTCCGTTTGTCGCTCCAGGGCGCGCCTCGTCGCGTCTTTGGCGCAGATGGTCGCAGGCAGCGTGGCGCATGCACTGCCCTTGACTGCATACTTCGGCTTGGTTGACGTCGGACAAGGGCACTGACAAAATCCCGCGCACCCCCGTGCCCCGTGAAAACGGGCCCATCGTGCGGCGCCCCTGGCCGACCACGACGATTGCTTACTCACTAAAGCGAGATGATGCCTTGAGAATTCCATTTGCTTTGACACTCAGGTGGTGCGGTGCCTTGGCCGCGTTGGTGTTGATCACGCCCACCGGTGCAGTGGCACCTGCTCCGGCCGCCAAAGCGAGCGCACCGAGCATCGACGAAATACCGCTGGCTGGATGGGATGCCGCAGGCGTGACTGCCGCCAGTGCACCCGAAGCATGGGGTGGAGCCCGTACCGGGCATGAAGCGACACTGGCCGATCGCGTGGTGAGCTATCAAATCCGCGCCAAGCTCGATCCGGTCAAGCATATCGTCGATGGCGAGGAGCAGCTCACCTGGCGCAATCGCAGCAATCGCAGCATCTCGGCGGTCTATCTTCACCTGTACCTGAACGCCTTCGAGGGCTATCACAGCACCTTCTTTTCCGAGAACCGTAACCTCGGTTTCTCGTTTCGCACCGATGTCCCAATCCACGACGGCGAATGGGGCCACATCGCGCTCACCAAGGTCGTGCAAAACGGCGCCTCGGTCACCAGTACCTACGTGCATCCCGATGGCGGCCCCGAAGAGGACCACACCGTGGTGCGACTCGATCTGCCAACACCGGTGGCGCCCGGTGCTAGTACAACGCTCGATATCAGCTTTCAGGATCAGCTGCCGCGCGTGGTCGCCCGGACCGGGTATTTCGGGACCTTTCATCTGGTCGGCCAGTGGTTCCCCAAGATTGCCGTACTCGAGTTGCCAGGCGAACGTGGTGCTACCGCGACCCGCTGGAATGCCCACGAGTTCCATCTGCATAGCGAGTTTTACGCCGACTACGGCAATTTCGACGTTCACCTCACCGTACCCAAGGGATTTGTAGTGGGTGCTACGGGCGAAGAGACCGAGGCAGCGGTGAGCGAGGGTGATCTGGTCACCCATCACTTCGTTCAGGGCGATGTGCACGATTTTGCCTGGACCGCCGACAGCCGCTCGGCCGCGCCTCTCGAGGGGACCTACAACGGGCCCGGCAGTCCGCCGGTCAAGGTGCGCGTGATTTTCCCGCCTGAATACGAGGCTAATGCTCCCGCGGTGTTGAAGGCAACCATCGATTCGCTGACCTTCTTCTCCCAAACCCTCGGGCCCTATCCTTATCGCACGGCGACCGCGGTGGTGCCGCCCTTTAATGCCGGCGAGGCCGGCGGGATGGAGTACCCAACCTTTTTTACTGTGGAAGGTTTTGACAAGGTCACTCCCGGAACGATACTGGCCGATGCACTCGACTTTGTGACGATCCATGAATTCGGACACGGATATTTCTATGGCATCCTGGGTTCCAACGAGTTCGAGGAACCGATGCTCGACGAGGGCCTCAACGAATACTGGGACATGCGGATGATGCGCGAGCGCAATCAGCCGCTGCATGTTACGACGCCGCTCCTAAAGAGCCTCGGTATTGAAGTCGACGGCAGCGGTTTTGCCTTCGAGCGCTCCACCGCCATGACTGCCGACCCCACCGATGGCACGGCTGCGAACTCCTGGAAGCGCTACTCAAGCGGCAGCTACAGCTCGGTCTATTCCCGGACCGCGACCACCATGCACGACCTCGAAGAGATGCTCGGTAGACCGGTCATGGAGAAGGCGTTCAAGGAATATTACGCGCGCTGGAAATTCCGCCATCCGTCGATTGCCGACCTGCGCGACACAATCGCGGATGTCTCAGGCAAGCGCGAACTGGTCGACACCATCTTTGCCCAACAGGTTTACGGTGCGCGCCGCGTCGACGACAGCGTAGACCAGCTAAAGAGCGAAGAAGAACTGCCGCTCTCGGGTACCCATGAGAAGGACGGCAAGTGGGTCGACGTGAAGACCGAAGATGTCGATGCTTCGATCGAAAAGGCTCGCAAGGAGTGGCACGCAGCGCACAAGGACGCCGCGCCCGGTACCGGGCCCTTCCCCTATCGCACCACGGTCGTGCTGCGTCGTCACGGCGCCCCCATGCCGCAAAAGCTTGTCGTCAAATTTGCCGACGGCAGCAGCGAAACCGTGCTCTGGAACGACGATGCCCGCTGGGCCCGTTATACGTGGGTCAAGCCAGTCAAGGCGGTCTCTGCAGAGATCGATCCCGACCACGAGATCTACCTCGATACCAACAAGTTCAACGACAGTCGCACGCTTGAGCCAAACCATGGCGCCAGTTTGCGTCTGATCGGCGACTTCTCGGCCTGGCTGCAAACCATCTACGCCCTGATTGCGACCCTATGACAACCCAATCGTCACCGACCATGATCGCCACCATCCGTCGCGCCGCACACAATGCCCTCCAGGCACGCCTGATCCTGTTGTGGGTGCTCGGTCTCGCCGTGCCAACGCTGCTGTTCGCGCTGCCGGTCCATCACCTGCTGGCTGAGAACCTCGACTATTCGCTGGGTGCGCAGACCATGGCCGAGCGCATCGATCTGGACACGATCACGAGTCTGGTTCATATCGAAGACTTCAGATCCGGGCCGCGCGTGGCGGCGTCGCTCGCCTCGGGAGTCGTCATGCTGCTGTTGTACTGCTGGCTCAATGGCCTGGTGGTCGTTGCGGCCCGCGCGACAGGCGTGAGCGGCTTTCGCGCACTCTTCGATGGGGCCAATGGCGAGTATTTCCGTATGCTGCGCCTGACCATCTGGGGATTCATCCCGCTTGGCATCGCGGCCGGGATCGTGGGCGCCATCTCCAAGGCGATCGACCACTATTCGGACAGCGCGATCCTCTCGGCCGACGTCGACCACCTTCAATGGATATCCTACGTCGTAATGGCAGTGCTCTATATCCTCGCGCTTTGCAGTATTGAAGCCGCGCGCGCCCACCTCGCCGCCGATGCCCGCCGCCGGTCGGTGATCCTCGCCTGGTTCGCTGGCGTGAAGTCCATGTGGCGCCGGCCCGTTAAGGTGCTCGGCAGCTATTGCCTACTCAGCATTGCGGGCCTCGTGGTGGCCGCCGTGCTGCTCCTGGCACGCATCAACATCGGCCAGGCCAATGCGATTGGCCTTCTCGCGGCCTTTGTGCTGGCCGAGCTAATCGTCATCTGCCTCGCCTGGATGCGCTGCGCGCGCGTATTCGCCCTTACCGATCTGCTGCGTCAGCATTCCTGATCGCGAACTCTCCGGCCTGCGTCGCGCGCTAGGAGTTGCGCGCGACTGCAGCGAGCGATTGTTCGAGGCGCCGCAGGAGGGCGGCGTTGATTTCCAGGGTATGGTGATTCCAGCGGCGGGTGGCGTCCTCGATCTCACGGCCCA
>CAJCHO010000044.1 GCA_903970145.1 Mycobacteriaceae bacterium
GTCCGACTTGCGCCCCACCAGCAGCGGCCTTGATAACTCTGAGTGACCCTCTGACATACGTGCCCACGTTGATTGAACGTGGGCACGATGATTCTCCACTTACCTACCGAATACTAGACGTGGTTTACTGACCGCTTACGGTTGATCCGGAGCCCGTGAACGGGCGAGGATAGTGTCCACTAAAATTTAGGTGGACACGTGAACACTATCGAAGGACGGTCGGGACGGCAACGGCGCACGCACAGCCCGGAGTTCAAGGCGCGGCTGGTTGCGCAGTGTCGGGAGCCGGGAGTGTCGTTGGCCGCGATCGCGGTGGCGAACGGATTGAATCCCATCCTGCTGCGTCGCTGGGTGAACGAGCGCGGCGGTTTGCAGCGCGAGTCCGAGGTGGCGCAGGCATTGCCGGGCCCGACGCCCGAGTTCGTGGCGCTCTCGGTGCCGAAGTCCGCGCCGGAGTCGGAGATCTGAATCGAAGTCCAGCGCGGATCGACCCAGGTGCGCGTGCGCTGGCCGGCGGATCGAGCTGAGGCGTGTGCGGCCTGGTTGCGCGGCTGGCTGCGTTGATCCGGGTCGACGCGATCTGGCTGGCGACGGCACCACTGGACATGAGGGCCGGCACGGACACGGCGCTGGCGCGGGTGGTGCAGGTGTTTGGCTGTGCCCGACCGCATCACGCTTACCTGTTTGCCAACAAGCGAGCCAACCGAATCAAGGTGCTGGTCCACGACGGGATTGGAATCTGGCTCCTGGCGCGGCGCCTGAACCGTGGCCGCTTCACCTGGGTCGAGGAAGGCCGTCCTCACCACGCCCTGACGCGCGAACAACTCGACGCGCTGGTGATCGGATTGCCCTGGCAAAGAATTGGTGAGCTCGGGGTGATCACTGTAGCGTGAGAGGCTGATCGGGAACATTAGTAGATGCTCTGATGGAGCGGCCTCGCGCGACGCGCTACAGTGTCGCCATGGTGGAAACCCGCTCGATTGACGCGACCGAACTCGATGCAATGAACATCGACGAGTTGCGCACTCTGGCCAGTCAACTGCTGGTGCGTGTCGACCGGAGCGCCTGCGAGATCACCTGGCGCGACGCCAAGATCGAGAAGCTGACGTATGAGGTGGCCCAGTTGCGCCGGCTGCGCTACGGGGTGAAGAGCGAACAGCTCGGTGCCCAGCAGAAGGCGCTGTTCGAGGAAGCCACCGACGAGGATCTGGCGGATCTGGAGGCGCAACTCAAAGCCCTGCGCACGTCCAAGGCCGACGACGAGAAGAAGGACAAGCCCAAGCGCGCGCCACTGCCGGCAAACTTCCCGCGCCGTGAGCACCATCACGAGCCGGAGAACACGACCTGCGCCTGTGGCTGCCAGATGAAGAGAATCGGCGAGGACGTCAGCGAGAAGCTCGACTATGCGCCGGGCGACTTCACGGTCGATCGCCACATCCGCGGCAAGTGGACCTGCGAAGCCTGCCACACCCTGGTCCAGGCGCCGGTACCGGCCGAGGTGATCGACAAGGGCATCCCGACATCCGGCCTCCTGGCGCACGTCCTGGTGGCCAAATACCAGGATTATCTCCCGCTGTACCGCCAGGAAGCGATCTTCGGCCGCGCCGGCCTGGCGATCCCGCGCTCGACGCTGGCCTCCTGGGTCGGAGTGTGTGGCGCGCAGCTCCAGCCGCTGGTCGATGCACTCAAGGCGCACCTCCTGGTGCGGCCCGTCCTACACGCCGACGAGACGCCGGTGGCGATGCTGGCCCCAGGAACCGGCAAGACGCACCGTGCCTACCTGTGGGCCTACGCCAGCGGCGCCTTCGAGCCGCTCAAAGCTGTCGTCTACGACTTCCAGGCGAGCCGCTCCGGTGAGCATACCCGCAACTTCCTGGGAGCCTGGCAGGGCAAGCTGGTGTGCGACGACTACAGCGGCTACAAGGCCTTGTTCGAGCGGGGCGTCATCGAAATCGGTTGCATGGCTCACGCGCGCCGCAAGTTCTTCGATCTGTTCAAGAACCACAAGAGCCCGATTGCTGAAACGGCGCTCGAGTTCATTGCCACGCTCTACCTCATCGAGCGCGAGGTCAAAGACCTGAAACCCGAAGAACGGCTCGCCGAGCGACGACGACGGTCGAAACCAATCATCGAAGCCTGGCATGAATGGATGCTCGGCCAGAGAACCCGCGCCACCGACGGGACGGCAATTGCCAAAGCACTCGACTACAGTCTGAATCGCTGGGACGCGCTCATCCGTTACATCGACGATCCGGCGCTGCCGATCGACAACAATCACGACGAGCGCCAAATAAGGCCTTGGGCCACAGGCCGGAAAAATTGGTTATTTGCGGGCACACTACTGGCTGGCCAGCGCGCTGCCGCGATCATGAGCCTGATTCAGTCGGCGAAGCTCAATGGCCACGATCCCTATGTTTACCTCAAGGACGTGCTGGCTCGCTTGCCGACCCAGAAGTCTCGAGACATCGACGAGTTGCTACCGCACCTCTGGACGAAGGCGCCGTGAAATCTAGTGGCCCCGCACTACCCATCCTCGCATGCGCGCTCGCCATCGCATCTGGTGGATGCGCGCCGAAGAGCGCACCACCCCCGATCTCAAGAATCCATGTCAGCAATACCGAGATTCGGCTTGACGATGTTCCAATGGACTCGGCAGACGAACTGCGGGACGAGCTGGTCAAACGTCGCCCATGTGAAGTGCGGGTGGTGCCTGATCGGGACACAAAATACGCCGCAGTGGCCGACGCACTGCGCGCAGTCCAGGCCGCCGGATGCAAGACAGGCATCATCGGCAATGAACAGTTCGCCCCGTCAACCTGAATTCCCCGGACGCTTACACTTATCCGCTAGTCCCGTTTTTCCCGTAACCGTCCGGTGAGTACCGTCTTGCGCGGGCAGGGTACGACGGCGACGATGGCGAGCTGGTAGGCACATCTAGGTGTCCACCTAAATCAGGTGGACACTAGCCAAGAACCAGTCACAACGAAGAGCTTACTCGCCCGGCGACCGCGGCGGCGACTGTCGGTCGAGTTCAAACGCGAGGTCGTTGAGGCGTCGCTCAAGCGAGGCGCTTCAGTCTCCAGGGTAGCTCGCAAGTACGACGTGAATGCCAACCAGGTGTTCAAGTGGCGCAAGGCGTACCAGGACGGATTGCTGGCTGACCGCGCAACGCTGCTGCCGGTCGTCGTGGAGCAATTGCCTGGCGCGACCGAGTCAGCTCCGCCAGCTCCAGCCACGGGTTCGATCGAACTGGAATTGCCTGGTGGTCGCATCCGACTGGAAGGAGCCGTCGACCGCGAGACTCTACGCGAGGTGGTGTCTCTGCTGTTGAACCGATGATCGCGATTCCGACGGGACGCATCTGGGTCGCGGCCGGGGTGACGGACATGCGCAAGGGGTTCGATGGTCTGGCGGCACTGGTCCAGGAGTCGTTGAAGGAGAATCCCTTCTCGGGACAGCTGTTCGTGTTCCGCGGCAAGCGCGGTGACGTGGTCAAGATGCTGTGGTGGAACGGCGATGGACTGTGCCTGTTTGCCAAGCGCCTCGAGCGAGGGCGCTTCGTGTGGCCGCAGGCGTCCAATGGATCCGTCGCACTCTCGCCGGCGCAACTGTCGATGCTGCTCGAATGGATTGACTGGAGACGACCGGAGCGCACGTGGCAGCCGCAGCGCGCGGCGTAGCAAATCCAGTGATGAGAACACGATGTTGTACTGGATAAAATCGCGATCGTGACCTAGTATTGAAGCGTGACGACCGCCTTCGAGATGCTTCCCGATGACGTTCAGATGCTCAAGCAAATGGTGCTCGAGCAGCGCGCGGCGATCACCACACACAAGGTCGAAGTCGAGCTGCTCAAGCTGCAGATCGCGCGTCTGCGGCGCATGAAGTTCGGACGCTCGTCCGAACAACTCGACACCCAGATCAACCAGCTTGAGCTGCTCGTCGAAGAACTCGAGACCGGGGAAGGCGCGTTGCCGCAGTCGCAAACGCCGCGGGCCCAGGCACCACGGCAGAAACCGGCCCGCAGGCCACTGCCGGATCACCTCCCGAGAGAGACGGTCGTATCCGAGACCGGGTGTAATTGCCCAGCTTGCGGTGGGGTCATGACGGCGCTCGGCGAAGATGTTGCCGAAGTGCTCGAGCGTGTACCGGCCCACTTCAAGGTGATTCGATACGTGCGTCCCAAGATGAGCTGCACCACGTGCGACACGATCGTCCAGGCGCCGGCACCGTCGCGGCCGATCGCTCGGGGGCTTGCGGGAGCAGGATTGCTGGCCCACGTGCTGGTCTCCAAGTACGCCGATCACCTTCCTCTGTACCGGCAGTCCCAGATGTTCGAGCGCGAAGGCATCGATCTCTGCCGCTCGACGCTGGCGGACTGGGTGGGCGATGCGGCGGCGCTGATCGATCCCTTGATCGAAGCTCTCGGCAAGTATGTCCTCGCGGCCGAGAAGCTGCATGCGGATGACACGCCCGTGCCGGTGCTGGAGCCTGGTCGAGGCTCGACCCGGGCCGGGCGTCTGTGGGCCTATGTGCGCGACGACCGACCTGCCGGCAACGCGGATCCACCGGCGGTCTGGTTCCGCTACTCACCGGATCGCAAGGGCGAGCGACCTCGACTGCACCTGAAGAGCTTCCGGGGAATACTGCAGGCCGATGGCTACGCGGGCTTCGATCAGCTCTACCAGGACGGCAAGATCGTTGAAGCGGCGTGCTGGGCGCATGCACGACGCAAGTTCTACGACATCTATGAGGCCAACAAGTCGCCCATCGCCGCTGACGCCATCGACAGGATCGGCCAGCTGTATGGTGTCGAGGCGGACATCCGCGGCGCGCCCGCTGAGCAACGACGTGCGGCACGCCAACTTCGTGCCGCACCGATACTCGATGATCTGCACACGTGGCTTCAGTCCACGCTGGCAACGGTATCGGCCAAGTCGGATCTGGCCGTCGCGATCCGTTACGCACTCTCCCGCTGGCCAGCCCTGACCCGTTACCGCGACGACGGCCGCATCGAGATCGATAACAACGCCGTTGAGCGCGCCATCCGCGCCGTCGCACTGGGCCGAAAGAATTACCTCTTTGCTGGCTCCGACGCTGGCGGCCACCGTGCCGCCGCCATGTACAGCCTACTTGGCACCGCCAAACTCAACGGCCTCGATCCCGAGGCATATCTGAAGTCGGTCCTCGAGAGGATCGCCGAGCATCCCGTCAACCAGGTCGAGCTACTTCTGCCCTGGAACCTCGAACTGCCCTCCGCAACCCCCGAGCGACTCGCGGCCTGAGCTGGCTCAGAGTTACTTCGCGCCTCGGGTCAAGACGGTACTGATCGGGCGGTTACTTTTTCCCGGTCACCTCTTTTGCTGCAAAGTTTATGCTTCCGTTGGTTTGGATTCCATCATTTGGATGCGGAGCAATCGCCAATGCCCTGGGCTTTTTGCCGGAGCAGCATGGCCATCGACCAACCCTGTTAGCACTATGCCTTCCCCTGATTATCTGGCTCGGGATAAGTGCGGTGATACTTCGGCAATCGCTGAGCCTCAAGAAGGTGAGAACAGACAGCGCATATTTATTTGTCTCCAACTATCTCCGAGAAGTGACAATTCCTGTGAAGGACATTGCGAGCATTCGCTACGACCGCTGGGCCTTTGAACGCTTCCTAATCTTGACTACTCACCATGATTCCATGATTGGGGATTTGGCCGAGAGATATGGTTCTATCCCCGCCGAAGATCGTCTATCACCAACCACGATGACGGCTCTCAGCTATATGCGCTCTTTCAATCTCATGGTAAGAGATGAGCTCTCTCGCGAATTGCGGCTACTTCGAGCCTGTGCACGAGGCGCTCGACGAGCGAAGGGCACTTGCTGGCGGAGACGGAGGGATTCGAACCCTCGATACAGGTTTTGCCCGTATGCTCCCTTAGCAGGGGAGTGCCTTCGACCTCTCGGCCACGTCTCCAGCAGGTGCGGAAGTTTAGCGGTTCACGCGCCTAGGGTCAAACCTGCGCCTCCAACCTGCGCCTCCAGCTCGAATGCCTTGTGCAGGGCGCGCACTGCGAGTTCCATGTATTTGTCTTCGATGATCACCGAGATCTTGATCTCGGAAGTCGAAATCATCTGGATGTTGATACCGTCCCGCGAGAGCGTCTCGAACATCTGCGCCGCAATCCCTACATGCGAGCGCATCCCAATACCGACAGCCGACACCTTGGCTACGTTGGCGTCGCCGATGATTTCGCGCGCGCCAACACTTTCCTTGACCTGCTTTTTAAGTACGTCGAGCGCTTTGGCCAGGTCGTTGCGGTGGACGGTGAACGAGAAGTCCGTTGTCCCGTTGACGCTCTGGTTCTGGATGATCATGTCGATATCAATGTTCGCAGCTGCCACGGGTCCGACGATCTTGTAGGCGACACCTGGTCGATCCGGCACACCAAGCAGGGTGATCTTCGCTTCATCACGATTGAAGGCGATACCAGTAATGACGGCTTGTTCCATGTGCTCATCTTCCTCGAATGTGATCAGCGTGCCCGATTTGCTCTCGACCGACAAGGACATCAGGGGATCCGTCAGGCTGGAGAGCACCCGCACGGGCACCCGATATTTGCCGGCAAACTCGACCGAGCGAATCTGCAGCACTTTGGAGCCGAGGCTCGCGAGCTCCAGCATTTCCTCGAAGGACACTACTTTGAGACGGCGAGCCTCCGGGACGATGCGCGGATCCGTGGTGTAGACGCCGTCGACATCGGTGTAAATCAGGCATTCCTGAGCTTCCAGCGCTGCCGCTACGGCAACCGCCGATGTATCGGAGCCGCCGCGACCCAGGGTGGTGATATTGCCGTCGCCGTCCATGCCCTGAAAGCCCGTGACGATAACCACGTTTGCTGCGGCGAGATCGCTCATGATGCGATCCCGCCCGATGCTCTCGATGCGGGCCTTGGTAAATGCGCTGTCGGTGATGATTGGTACCTGCCAACCGGCGTAGCTGCGCGCCTTGATCCCGAGGTCCTTTAAGGCCATCGCCAGAAGACCGACGCTGACTTGCTCACCGGTCGACGCGATGACATCCAGTTCGCGCGGATCGGGATCCGGACTGACTTCCTTGGCGAGCGCGATCAGACGATTGGTCTCGCCCGAGATCGCCGAAGGTACGACGACGATCTGATGGCCGGCGGCATACCACTTGGCAATCCGGCGTGCGACGTTGCGGATGCGCTCGGGTGAGCCCATCGAGGTGCCGCCGTACTTGTGGACAATCAGGGCCATGATGCCGTGAGGCTCTTAGTGAGGCAAAACCTGAAAATGTAGTTGATGCAGTGCAAAAAAACAAGCGATCGCCCCAAGTTGGTGAGGCTCGCGCACCACTTTCAGACGCTTTGCCAGCTCAGTTGAATCGACCCAGTCTCGCCGGATCCAGCACAGGCGCGTATGTCCGCTCCCAGTCCGGCGGCCCAGACCAGTTGATCATTGGCAAATAGCAGCGGCAGACGCGGGCGCTCGCGTTCTGGAATACCGGACTCCTGGTAGAGGTTTTTCAGGGTGCGCGAAGGGCGATTCGGATCGAGCTTGAGCCTCTCGCCACCGGCCCGCATGCGCAAGGTGAGCACACCCTCGCGTAGCAGCTCAACTCGGATTCCAGGTGCCTGTACCTCTCGAAAAGCCAGTCGCCCGTGCCACTCAGGCACATCGAGCGTCGCCTCGCCCCGCCAATTGAGCTCAAGCGGCGACTGCGGCAATTCGACGGCCGATCCGCGCGGTGTGAATCGGCCATTTTCGACGCCAAACAATTCACCCTCGTGCTCGATCTCGAGGTGCGCGGCTACGCGCGCAGTGCGCAGCTGCGCGAGCATCTCGGTCAGCGCCGCATGGCTGGGCGCATGGGGACGGTAGCGGCGGAACCAGGCACGCAGCGCGTTTGCCGCCCGTTCTGGCGATAGCTCACGCAGACGCCTCACCTTGAAACCGTCCGCAGTAGAGTCGGATCCGAGATCGGCAAGGCCCACTTCGTCCAATACCACCTGCGATTGCGACGCAAGCTGGGCGGTGCGCGCGATTTTATTGAGCGCGTCGGGAAAAATCTCCCTGAGGGCGGGCATGACAAGGCTACGCAGCGCGTTGCGCGTATATCGCGGGTCACCGTTCGATTCGTCCTCGATCGGGGTGATTCCGAGGCTGCGCGCCGCTGCGCGAATCGAAGCGCTCGAGAATGGCAGGAGCGGTCGCGCGACAGTCCACGCCCCGTGGCCGCGTGCCTCGCTCATCGCCGCCACGCCGGCGATTCCCGCACCGCGCAGCATATTGATGAGCACGGTCTCGGCCTGATCGTCGGCGTTGTGTCCCATCAAGAGCAAGCCCACGTCGTGCTCCCTGGCCATGTCCGCGAGCGCATCGTAGCGACCGGCGCGCGCCTGCGCCTCCAGTGAAGCAGCTCGGCTCTCGGTGAGATCGAGTTCGCGCGCTGCAAACTCCACGCCACAAGCATTCGCAAAATCTGCGCAATGTGTCTGCCAGTCTGCTGCATTCGGACTGATGCCGTGATTGACGTGAAATGCGTAGAGCCGGGTGTGATGTTGCCGCGCGACCCTAGCCGCGCAGTGCAGCAGCAGGCTTGAATCGGCCCCGCCGGAGAGGGCAACTGCTACGCCAGTTCGTGAATCTGCGCGCCAGTCAGCGTCCAGCGCCCGGGCGACGGCTTCGTCGAAAGTCTCAGGACTCGACTGCGGTCTCGCGGAATTTGCCATAGCCCATCAACCGCTGGTGGCGCTGGGCGAGCAGCTCGGTGAGCTTCATGCCCTGGAACTGGCGCAGCGAATCGGCCAGCACGCGCTTTAACATCTGGGCGGTCTGCTGCGGGTTGCGATGCGCGCCGCCGAGCGGTTCGTTGACGATCTTATCGATCAGGCCGAGCGCCTTTAAGCGATGTGCCGTGATTCCCATGGCCTCGGCTGCGTCGGCGGCGCGTTCCGCACTCTTGTAGAGAATCGACGCACAGCCCTCGGGCGAGATGACCGAGTAGGTCGCGTACTGCAGCATCAGCACCAGATCACCCATGCCGATAGCAAGTGCACCACCCGAGCCGCCTTCACCGATGATGGTCGCGATAATTGGCACCTTGAGCTCGGCCATGGCATACAGGTTGTGGCCGATGGCTTCAGACTGACCGCGCTCCTCGGCGTCGATGCCAGGATAGGCGCCTGGCGTATCGACAAAGGTGATAACCGGGATATCGAATTTCTCGGCCAGTTTCATCAGGCGCAAGGCCTTGCGATAGCTCTCGGGTTTGGGCATTCCGAAGTTGCGCAGAGTGCGCTCCTTGGTATCGCGCCCCTTCTGGTGACCGATGATCATGCACGGATTGCCGTTAAAGCGTGCCACCCCGCCAACGATCGACTGGTCGTCGGAGAAGGTGCGATCGCCATGCAACTCATGAAAATCCGTAAAAATCTCGCGCACGTAGTCAAGCGTATAGGGGCGCTGTTGATGGCGCGCGACCATGGCAATCTGCCAGGGTGTCAGCTTGGCATAGATCTCTTTGGTCAACAGGTCAGACTTCTTCTGAAGCCGGCCAATTTCCTCGGAGATGTCCACCGCGGAGTCGTCCTGTACGAAACGCAGTTCGTCGATCTTGGATTCGAGCTCGGCAATCGGTTGCTCGAAATCGAGAAAAGTCGTCTTCAAGCGCGTCTCCTTCTGGCTATTAGTATTCGACTGGGACCGGGTCCAGACTGCGCCACAGGTACCAGGTGGCGACCGTTCGCCACGGCGCCCAATTGTCCGCTACCTCACGGGCTTCGCTGCGAGATACAGGTTCGCCGCTGAAGTAATGCTGGCTGATGGCCTTCACCAGACCGACATCGTCCAAGGGTAGTACATTGGGTCGCAAGAGATTAAATATCAAAAACATCTCAGCCGTCCAGCGTCCGATGCCGCGAATCTGGATCAATTCGGCTATCACTTCTTCATCGCTCATCGAAGCCCAAAGCTGCGGATGAACGGCGCGTTGCTTGAACTTGGTCGCCAGATCGAGGATGTATTCGGCCTTGCGGCGCGACAGACCACAGTCCGTTAGACGCTCGGGCCCGGTTCGCAGGAAGGACCCGGGTGTCAGGCGTGGGGTGCTCGCAACCACGCGACCCCAGATGGTCTCGGCGGCCCGCACCGAGATCTGCTGACCGGTAATCGAGCGTGCCAGGGTGATGAAAGGTTCGCCCCGCGACACGAGGCTCACGCCAGGGTGTTTGGGGATGATGCGTCGCAGGATGCGATCGCGCTTGACCAGATCATTGCGCGCCTCGTCCCAGTATTCGGGCAGGCAGGGCACGAACTCGGTGACGAGGCGCGGCGCGATGGTCATTGACGGCGCCACCGGGTACCGCTCGGCGAATCCTCGAGTAACACGCCGCGTTCGGCGAGCTCGCTGCGAATGCGGTCGGCACGCGCGAAGTCGCGGGCGGCCTTGGCCGCCTGGCGTTCGGCGATTGCGCCCTCGATATCAAACGGCGGCTCTCCAGCGGCGCTGCCGCGTGCCTGCAGGAAGGCTTCCGGCGTGCGTGCAAGCAGCCCGAGAATCGCGCCCAGACGCTTCAGCTGGCGCGCGAGTGCAGGCGATTTGCTGCGATTGATCTCGCTTGCCAGATCGAACAGGGCAGCGACCGCGATGGGCGTATTGAAGTCATCGTCCATGGCCTCCCGAAAGCGCCTCGCGTGCTCCTCGTCCCAGTCAAGCGGCAAGTCGTCCGGCGGGCAATCCTGGAAAGCGGTGTAGAGCCGCGCCAGCGATGCGCGGGCATCGTCGAGCGAGCGTAGTGTGTAGTTGATCTGGCTGCGGTAGTGGGCGCGCACCAGAAAAAAGCGTACGACCTCGGCGTCGTGGTCCTTCAGAATCTCGCGGATCGTGAAGAAATTCCCGAGGGACTTCGACATCTTCTCATTGTCGATGTTCACGAAGCCGTTATGCATCCAGTAGTTCACGAATGGATGCCCGAGGGCGCCTTCGCTCTGGGCCGCTTCATTCTCGTGGTGGGGAAACTGCAGGTCCATGCCGCCGCCGTGGATGTCAAAGCGTTCACCTAGCAATTCGAGTGCCATGGCCGAGCATTCGATGTGCCAGCCCGGTCGTCCCGGGCCAAAGGAAGACTGCCAGATTGCCTCACGAGGCTCGTCCGGTTTGGAGTGTTTCCAGAGCACGAAGTCCAGAGGATCGCGCTTGCTGCTTGAGACCGCGACGCGTTCGCCCGCGCGCAGTTGTTCGAGTGACTTGCCCGAGAGGCGGCCATATGCCGGGAAGGCGTGCACGTCGAAATTGACGTCACCATCGTCGCTCGCGTAGGCGAGGCCGTTTTTCTCGAGCTTGCCAATCAGATCGAGCATCTGCGGCACGTAGCGGGTCGCACGCGGCTCGAAGTCCGGTGGCTCAAAACCGAGCGCTCCCAGGTCGGTGTGCATTTCGCCGATGAATTCCTCGGTCAGCGCACCAATCGGAATGCCGCGCTCGGCAGCGCGGCGGATGATCTTGTCCTCGATATCGGTGATGTTACGCACGTAAGTCAGCTGCCAGCCAGTCGCGCGCAGCCAGCGCTGCACGATATCGAAGGCGGCCACCATGCGGGCATGTCCGATATGGCAGAAGTCGTAGACCGTCATGCCGCACACGTACATGCGAACCTTGCCTGGTTCGATTGCTTGGAAATCCTCTTTTTGGCGCGTCAGCGTGTTGTAGATCTTCAGCATTTGCTGCGAGGTCGGCGTATTTGGTAAAACCGGTGGAGGCGCGGCAAGCCGGCCATGGCAATCAACGTCGGTCAGCTGGGTTCAGTGAGGACGTTTCAATGGTCCGCAGCAACAGGGTGGCGCGGATGGAGGCTGGCCAGCTTGCGCGGATTGGATGAACTTTGCGGGCATCGGTGTCAGATTTGGCGCAAATCGGGGTGGAGGACCCTTAGGGTTTGCTAGAATTGCGGGGTTGCACGAGAATTTGAGTATAACACCGTGGCGAGTAGGGATAAGCTCGTGTGTTCGCCCTGTCGGCCCCGCGTGGCCCATATCGCACTCCTAGAACCGGAACCATCATGCCGTTGCCAGCCATCAAGCGCCTAGCGCTGATCAGTGTTCTCTCCGCGCTCATGGTGGGCGCGCCCCTGTTCGCCCGGGCCGACGATGTCGAGGACGTAACGCGTATGATCCATGCGCGTCAGTTCGACGATGCGATGAAGAAGGTCGATGCAGCGCTGGCCCTAAAACCGCAGGATGCGCAGATGCGCTTTTTCAAGGGCCTGATCTATACCGAGCAGGGACGCACCAGCGATGCGATCGGAGTCTTCCTGCGCCTGACCGAGGATTTTCCCGAGCTTCCCGAGCCCTATAACAATCTGGCGGTGCTGTACGCCTCGCAGGGTGACTACAACAAGGCGCGCGCGGCCCTCGAGATGGCGATCCGCACCCACCCGAGCTATGCCACCGCGCACGAGAATCTGGGCGATGTCTATGCAAAGCTTGCCAGTCAGGCCTATGACAAGGCACTCCAGCTCGATACCAACAACACGACTGCCCAGTCCAAGCTCGCGCTGATCCACGAACTGATCTCGCTGAACACCACCGGCAAGAGCAAGCCGAGCGCACCTGCGACGACGCCGGCGCACCCCATCGCACCCCTGCCGCAGAATTCGGTGGTTCCGGTAACGCCGACCAGCGCGGCGAACCAGGCGAGTCCCAGTACCGGCAGCAATCAGACGAGTGTCGCGGCCGCCAAGTCCGTTCCGGCTACACCGGTCGCGCAAGCCAAGCCTGCTGAGACGGTGCCGGCGCAAAAACCCGTGGAA
>CAJCHO010000045.1 GCA_903970145.1 Mycobacteriaceae bacterium
GTGCTCTCGACGGATCGGTCCCTCCAACATCCAGTACCGGTTCCTCCGGCACGCTTGCAACGGGCTTTAATACCACGACCATCACTGCCTGGGGTGGTCCGAATTCCGCAACCAGCCCCCTTATCAATGGGGTAACGGTGACGGTGACGATTTGCGTGCCAGGCACGTCCACCTGTCAGTCCATTCCGAACGTTCTGGTAGATACCGGTTCCTTTGGCCTGCGGATTTTTTCCTCGGTATTGAACAACAGCCTCGCCCTTGGCACCGGGCTCACCCTGACAGGCCCCGCGGCCGGTTTTTACTACGGTGAATGCGCGCAATTTGCCGATGGCAATTCCTGGGGTGGGGTTGCGCTCGCCGATATAAGCATCGGTGGCGAAACCGCACCATCGACCCCGATCCAGGTAATCGGCGACTACGTCGTCGGCAATTCCACGCCACCCACCCAATGCGGCACTCCCGGTGCCAGCGGCACGCTCGAGGACACGGTTGCCAGTAACGATGGCCTGAACGGCATCATTGGCGTCGGCCTTTTTTCCCAGGACTGCAACACGAGTTGCGCCAGCACGACGGACCCCGGAGAACAGAACGGAGGAGGCCTCGCTGCGTTCTACTGGAGCTGTCCGGCAGGGGGCGGTGCCTGCACCACCACCGGGATTCCGAATTCCGCGCAAGTCGTCAATCCTGTGGTGAACTTCGTCGCCAATGCGACCCAGGGCAGCGGCACAGCGGACAACAATGGCGTTGCGGTTCAGTTTAATAGCGTGCCGCAACAGGGTGCGGTTAGTACGACTGGTGTGCTTATATTTGGCATCAACACCCAGACCAACAATCAGCTGAGCGGTGCGACCATCATCGCGGCAGATCTCAACACCTTTTTCCCGGCGCTCTATAGCGGTCAGTCCCTGAACGGCTTTTTCGACAGCGGTTCGTCGGTCATGACTTTCCCTGATGCGTCACTTGCGCAATGTTCCAATTCGTCGGGCTTCAGTTTTCTCTTCTGTCCCACGAATGTCCCCATTACGAATAAGACCGTGGCAATTACCACCGCTGCCGGTGGCAGCCTCGCCGCGGCATTTTCAATTATCAACCTGTCAATCGAGACCGGCTCGGATGGCTACAACGTCTTTAGCGACACGGCCGGTCCTGCCCAGGCACCGCTAACGGGCGACTTCGATTTTGGCATGGCGTTCTTTTATGGCCGGACCCTCTATTTCGCGGTGGACAACAATCAATTTGATACCTATGGGAGCTTTACCGGGTCCGCCGTGCCAACACCCTTCTACGGCTACGCGCCTTTCCCATAAGGCATTGATCGGGGGCAAGCCTGAATTGGGCTGCGTCCCGACTTTCGTTTAGTGCCCGGCAATTCTTGAATTTCGAAGGTCCTTGGGTCGTCTATACGCCTGCTGGCAGACGAACCCCCAAGGTGTTGCGCCAAAGCGTTTTGTCGCAATCTGAAACATTTGGAATTGGCGCAAGCCTCGCAAGTTCGCTAGGATGCCTTCCACACGCAAGTGTCGTCCTCAGGTCATATCGGACCAACCGGGATTGCTTACCAATAAGGGGAAACCAATGAAATTTTCTATGAGCATCGCGGTTCTCGCTCTCGCCGGGCTGCTTTCGGCTTGCGCCTCGCCACCGCCGCCGCCACAGCATCCGGCCTATATGCACGCCCTGTCGGATCTGCGCGCCGCGCGCTGGCTGATCGAGCACCGTCCGGGTAACTGGGCGCAGACCAATGATGAGGTCGAAGCGGTACGTCAGATCGACGCAGCCATCGGTGACCTCAAGCAGGCAGCCTACGATGACGGCAAGAATCTCGACTATCACCCGCCAGTTGATGAAATCAACGAGCGTCGTGGTCGTCTGCACCGCGCCATCGAGTACATGCGCAGTGCGCGCCACGACATTTCGGCTGAAGAAGACAATGTCTGGGCAATCGGCCTGCGCAACCATGCCATCGGTCACATCGATGGTAGCATCAACGCGACCAAACGTGCCGTCGGCGAATCGTAAAGAGCAAGCGCTCGGAGCCCCTCGCTCCGGGCGTGTTTGTTCGCTCTAGCCGGATTCCGGCAATTCAAAGGTGGCACCCATAAGCCACGTCAAGCATTTTTGACTCGACACAAGTGGCTTGGGTCAAACGAGGGCGATGCAATATGATTGCGCTCGCGCGGCCATTCGGCGCGCAATCGATTCGGGATCGCCTGGATGTCTTACCCCCATTTTCATCATACCGGACGCCTGTCCTGGCTGCGTGCCGCCGTGCTCGGGGCCAACGATGGCATCGTCTCGACGGCCAGCATCCTGGTCGGGGTGGCCGCATCGCATGCCGGGCACGACGCGATCCTCCTGGCCGGAACCGCAGGCCTATTTGCCGGCGCCATTGCGATGGCCGCCGGCGAATACGTCTCGGTGCAGTCCCAGGCAGATTCCGAGGAAGCTGACCTCGCGATCGAGCGAGCCTCGATTGAATCAGATGCAAGCCGCGAGCATGCCGAGCTCGCCGAGATTTATGTGGCGCGCGGACTCGAGGCGCAGCTGGCCGCGGAGGTCGCACGCCAGTTGATGCAGCACAATGCGCTGGAAGCACACGCGCGCGACGAGCTCGGCATCTCGGAGACCATGCGCGCCCGACCGATTCTCGCGGCGCTCGCCTCGTCTTCGAGCTTTGCGCTGGGCGCTTTCATGCCGCTATTCACCGCGGCGTTCTGTCCGCAAATGCTGCTGATTCCTGCTCTGTTTGCGACTTCTCTGGTCGTGCTCGCCGCCCTGGGTGCGCTGGCCGCGCGCGCAGGGGGCGCCAATGAGCTGCGCGGCGCCCTGCGCGTAAGCCTGTGGGGATTGATCGCCATGCTGGTCACGGCCGGCGTTGGGGTGGTCTATCGCCTGAGCTGATGGGCGCTACAGACCCTAATTCGGCGCACGTCGATCAAGGCGCGTGGCAAGGATGATCGAGGAGTTGGTTTGGCGCACGCCGTCGAGCGAGCCAATGGCGTCGAGGGTGCGATCCAGATGCTCGGGCGAGTCACAGCGCACCAGCGCCATGACATCAAAGGAACCGCTGACGCTGCGCAGCTGCTCAACCTCGATGAGCTTTTCCAATTCCTTGAGGACATGGGCACCGGCCTTGGGTAGTACCGATATCCCGACATAAGCGGCGAGACTTCCGGCGCTGAAAACCCTGGACAGGCGCACTCCATAACCGACGATCGTGCCACTTCTCTCCAGACGCGCGATGCGCGCCAGCACCGTCGTGCGAGCGAGGCCCAGACGCCTCGCCAGATTGGCAGTCGACTCGCGGGCGTTGGCCTGCAAGAGCGCGAGCAGGTCGCGATCGGTCTGATCGAGGTCGGCAGACGGCGTGGGGGATAGCGATTTCATCATAACGCCCGTTTTGATAGTCGAAACGTCAATATTATAAGAGTTTTCGACGTATTCACCCCTTCATAGTGACAGGTTTCGCGGCTATTCTCATTCGCCGATTTCGCGGAGGTCACAACCATGTCTGATATGAAAAATCGCCGGTTCATCGTTCTGGGTGCGGGAAAAGTTGGGGGCACCATCGCCGATATGCTCGCTGAGCATTACCAGTGCAAGGTGACCCTCGCTGACCGTCTCGAGCCGTCCAAGAAGGCGCGCGCGGATGAACTCGTCACGTCGCTGCTGCTCGACGTCGAGGATCCGGTTGCCCTGCGCGCTGCTTTGCGCGGCCACGATGCGGTCATCAATGCGCTCCCTTTTTTTCATGCCGCCCGCGTTGCCGAAGCAGCCGTGGACGTCAAGGTGCATTACTTCGATCTGACCGAAGACGTCGCCGCTACCAAGGCCATCCAGCAATTGGCAACACGCGCCGAGCGGGCCCTGATGCCCCAGTGCGGCCTGGCACCCGGCGTAATCGGCATGCTCGGTGCGAGCCTCGCGGATCGCTTCGAAGAGCTCTATGACCTGCGCATGCGCGTGGGCGCGCTCACGCGCAATCCGACCAATGACCTGCGCTATAACTTCACGTGGAGCATTGACGGCGTCATCAATGAATACTGCAATCCCTGCGAGGCGATCGTGCTCGGTCAACTTTCGACCGTGCAGCCGCTCGAAGGCTACGAGACCTTTACCCTCGGTGGCGACGACTACGAGGCGTTCAACACGTCCGGCGGCCTCGGCACCCTGTGCGAGACCTTAAAAGGTCGGGTGCGCAATCTCGATTACAAGACCATCCGCTATCCGGGCCACCATCAGGGCATGAAATTCCTGCTGCACGATATGCGCCTGATCGAGCGTCGCGACCTGCTGCGTGAAGTGCTCGAGCACGCCGTGCCGCACAGTCGTGAAGATGTGGTGATCATGTTTGCATCGGCTTCAGGATTGCGCGGTGCCCGTTTCGAGCAGGACACCCGTTCGGCGTTCATCCTGGGCGAGAAGTTGCGCGGGGTCGATCGCACGGCAATCGAACTCACGACCGCAGCGGGCATTTGCGGCGCGGTTGAACTGCAGATGACCGGCAAACTGGCTGGCTCCGGTTTTGTCTCCCAGGAACAGGTCTCTCTGGCAGACTTTCTCGGCACGCGTGTGGGACACTATTACCGCGCTCTGGCCGATACGACTGGTACTGAAAAGACTCGGCGCGCGGCTTAAGCGCTCCCTCCCCAAAACCTGGACGGCACAGATATGGCAGCTAACAGCGTAGTCCCTCTTTCCATCGCCGACGAAGCACGCGAGATTCTCGCGGCACTGGGTGTTGCCTCCACGGCCCTGTCCGGGGGCTCGATCAGCGCACTCTCGCCGATCGATGGTGCGGTCCTGGCCAAGCTGCCGGCTGCCACCAGTGCACAGGTGGACGCCGCGATCGGGCGCGCTCACGCTGCCTTTGAGCAATGGCGCCTCGTTCCCGCGCCGCGTCGCGGCGAGCTCGTGCGCCTGTTGGGTAATGAGTTGCGCGAGCACAAGGATCTGCTCGGTCGCCTCGTCACCATCGAAGCGGGCAAGATCACTTCCGAGGGTCTGGGCGAAGTCCAGGAGATGATCGACATCTGCGATTTTGCGGTTGGCCTGTCACGGCAACTCTACGGTTTGACGATCGCGACCGAACGACCCGGTCACCGCATGATGGAAACCTGGCATCCGCTCGGCGTGACGGGGATCATCACGGCGTTTAATTTTCCGGTCGCGGTCTGGGCGTGGAATGCCGCACTGGCTCTGGTGTGCGGCAACAGCGTCGTCTGGAAGCCTTCCGAACTGACTCCCCTGACAGCGCTCGCGGTCGATGCGATCTTCCGGCGCGCCGCGGCCAAGTTTGGTGCGATCCCCGAAGGGCTTGCCAGCGTAGTGATCGGTGAACGTGCTACTGGCGAGCAGCTGGTCGACGATGCCCGAGTCGCCCTGATAAGTGCTACCGGTTCGACGGCGATGGGTCGCGTGGTTGGCCAGCGTCTGGCACAGCGTTTTGCGCGCTCTCTGCTCGAGCTCGGCGGCAACAACGCGATGATCGTGGCGCCCTCGGCCGATCTCGACCTCGCCTTGCGCGGCATCGCATTCGCGGCGATGGGCACGGCCGGCCAGCGCTGCACGACGCTGCGACGCCTGTTCGTGCATCGCTCAGTCTATGCTGCGCTGCTGCCCAAACTCAAGCGCGTCTACGCCAGTGTAGCCGTTGGCGATCCGCGTAAATCGGGCGTGCTGGTGGGTCCATTGATTCGTCAGCGTTCCTATGACGCGATGCAGGCGGCCCTGCAGCAGGCGCGCGTCCACGGCGCCACGGTCAGTGGCGGCGAGCGTGTCCAGGTTGAGGGTGGCTCGGGCGGCTATTTCGTAAGGCCGGCCTTGGTCGAGCTCGAAGCGCCGATCGCAATCGTCGCCGAAGAGACCTTCGCGCCGATTCTCTATGTGATGCCCTACGACGAGCTCACCGATGCCATCGCGATGCAAAACAGCGTGCGTCACGGTCTGTCGTCCTCCATATTTACCAACGATATGCGCGAGGCCGAAGCTTTTATTGCGGCCAATGGCTCGGACTGCGGCATTGCCAACGTCAATATCGGCCCCTCGGGCGCAGAAATCGGGGGCGCGTTTGGCGGCGAAAAGGAGACTGGGGGCGGTCGCGAGTCAGGGTCCGACAGCTGGAGGGCCTACATGCGTCGCGCGACCAACACCGTCAACTATTCGTCCTCGCTGCCGCTTGCTCAGGGAGTCTCCTTCGAAGTCTGAGCACCTCTTCGCATAGGTCCCTGAAAGAGAGCGCCCATCCGGGCGCTTTTTTTTCGACATCCTGTCTATACAAGTAGACGCCCTCCGATTACAATAGGCTACCGAATGAGCATCTTGCGGGACTGATTCTCCGTTCCCTCGCTCAAGCGCCTCAAGCAGGCGGTCCCGGAATCGGCGGGGCACTTACGCATTCCCCCTGACCAGATGAATACGCCCCGACGTCCCTGTCGCATCGCTGCAGTTGGCCTGACTCCCAGCGAAGAGACGGTCATGCACAGCCTGTGCGTGCTCAGTACCTACACGGCACGCGAGGCAGGTTTTGAGATTGCCGAGAATCCCGCGTACGCGGATATCTTTGTCGTCGACGGCACCAACGACGCGGCTCTGGAGCACTGGCGGCGCCTCGATCCCAAACACACACGACCGGCACTTCTGGTTGGCGGCGCGCCTATGGAAGGTGAGCGCCTCGTTCACCTGAAGCGGCCGCTGCACGCTTCCCGAGTGCTTGCGGCCCTGCAGGAAATCGCGGCCAAAGATGATCGCCCGATGGCACCGAGCGGCATGCCGCCGGCGCTGTCGGCGTGCATGCTTGTGGTCGATCCCGATCCGGGCGTGCGCAGCGAGATCGCGAATTTTCTTGCGCCGCTTGCAGTGGAGGTCCTGTGCGCGCCGAACCGAATTACGGCGATGATGCTGATTCGCAATCAGCCAATCGGCCTGGCTCTGGTTTCGCTTGATCTGCCGCGTATCGAAATGCTGCGCCTGACCCGGCAGCTGCGCACTCACGGCGGGCCGGATGCGCGCCTGCCCGTTTTCGCGCTGACGCGGCGGCGCAAATCGCGTCTCGATTTCTTATGTGCATCACTGGCGCGGGCAAGCGGCTATTTTGACGAGCCGATTAGTCCTGGCGCGCTGCGCACTTTGGTCAGCCAATACTTGGGCGTTCCTGCCGGCGCGCGCCTCTGAGATTCCAGCAGTAACCCGAGGGCCATACGAGTGGTTCTACCTGATCAAAAGCTGCTGCGCCGCACGATCGGATGCTGCTTTTGCGACCGAGCAGGCGTAAACTTGCGCCAGTCTTGAATCACATGGGCAAACCCGGCGAAAACCGGCGACGCAAAGCTTCCGGGCTAAATGGTGGGAAACCACCACAAGCCAGCGGGGCCGCCACCTCAGACCGGTGTTCGGTTTGCATTGGCGTGGAGTCGCTTGCCCTCTTATTGAAAGAGGTAATGCATGACGCTCCGCCAAGGCCTCATCGAAGGCTGCTTCGCAATCTGCGCCAGCCTGAACTTCGGTCTCGCTCACGCCGCCTGCTCGATCGAGCAAACTGCCAGCAATGAACTGCGCATTACGGGTTCCTCTGACAACTGTTCGTCGAGCATCGCCAACGGCCAGTTCAAGGAACGGCTCCAGGAGGCGGTAGCGGCGATGAACGCCGAGGCATGTGACTGCGCGGGCTCTGCCTCTCATTCGGCCAAGCCCATCGACCAGCGTTCGCCGCGTCAGCAGGCACTCTGGAATATGGCGCTCGCAAAGGCCGCCGCCCACTCCACGCAAATTCGCATGCCCGGCATCGCGAACTGAACCACTGGCTTACGGCCAGCGCGCGGGGTCTGTACCCGGTGGATTCGAAACCCGGCTCCAGAACCCTGGGGTTGCCGTAAATCGCGCGGCATGGCGCACCGCGACGAGGCGACCGAAACCCGAATCGCTGGTCTCGAACTCAGGTGTCGGCCGCGGGACATCCAAAAAGCCCGCAGAAAGACGACCGAGACTCCGAAGCCAGCGCCCGGTCTGCGCAAGGGAGACCTCTACGTGCCAGCTGCCACCCTCGGAAAGCTGCCGCAGTAGCGCCGCTTCAATCGCGAATGCCAGCAGAAAGCCCGAAGCGTAATCGAGGATCTGAACCGGCAAGGCGCGCGGAGTCGCGGCCTGCGCTGCCTCAGCTTCGGCGTGATTAAAGCCGCTCGCAGTCTGCACCAGTGAATCGAACCCGCGCTTATCTGCCCAGGGACCGGATCTACCGTAGGCAGACAGCGTGGCATAGACAATCCCGGGACGCAGCTGCGCGAGCTCAGTGACCCCAAAGCCCAGTGCACTCAAGCCGCCCGGCCGATAGCCCTGCACGAAGACGTGGCTGGATTCGGCGAGGCTGCGCAAGCTCGATTTTCCCGCATCGCTACGCAGATCGATATGGCAGGAGAGTTTGCCGCGACTGGTGTCGGCGATGGCTTCAATATTCGGTAGATCGGGCGAGTTAACCAGCATCACGTCAGCGCCGTAGGCCGCCAATGTGCGACCGGCGACGGGTCCGGCCAGGATGCGCGTCAGGTCAAGGACCCGAATTCCGTCCAGCGGTTGTGCGTCGACCGGAAGTGGGCGCAGTTCGCCTGGAGGCGCCTCGCCCACGCGCTCTATCGTGAAGAGCGGTAAAGCGGCGACGGCCTGCCCCTGGGGGTGCGCGTCCCATTGGTCGAAAGTGCGCAGCGCCGCGACCACCAAGCCGATCTCAGAGGCGGCCGACTCGAACGCCTCGCCCGACCAGGCTGCAAGAGCACGGGTTACATCGTCACGCGACGTTGTCTCACCGGTCGACAGGCCAAGCAGTCGCAGCGCGCCGTCACGGTGATGGCGAAAATTTGCATGGATGCGCACCCAGTCGTGCGATCCGTGCGCCCCACATGGATAAAGTCCCGAGAGCTTGTCCCAGATGTTGGGACTGATTCCGTTCAGCGTAAATTGACCCGAGCACTCGGCTACCGCGTGCGCCATGTCGACGCTCACGATCTGTCGCGAATGTCCGCGCCGATGACGCAACTCGGCTGCCGCCAGAGCCGCCGCGGTAAGACTCGCCTGTGCGGCGGTACCTAGGGCGAACGAAGACGCGAGCGCGGGTTCCTGCCCACTCAACTGGGCGAACTCCAGAGCGGCCTCACTGAGGCCCGCGAGCTGCCAGAGCCCTCTCAGAGCCTTCAGGGGTGACGCTGCGAGCGCGCCCAGTCTCCCATCGCTGTCGTTCATCATGGCTTCCCGTCAGGCCCGCGCGGCTCTTGAACCGTCCTCGAAGAGGGCATGTCCGCCAGTCTAGCGGATCGAGCCGTCGCCCCATGGCCCGTCGTGGTGGCTTGGAGATTCCATGCCTCACGCGCTTAGTTTGCCTGGGGTAATTGAGGCGATTGCGATGCTCGGACGGTCGCGGCCGCAGCAATTTGATCATCAGAGCGTCATTAGTTCTTCATCTTTAGAAACGGCCCGATCGCGATTTTCGATGAGGTAGCGCAGCAGCGCCAGAACCTTGGGTTCAATGTCGCCGCGCTTGCCCTTGACGAAGAGTTCCTGGGTCGCCAGTCGAAGCTCGCAACCCTCGAAGCTCACCACATCGTAGGTGTCCAGCGGTTTCACCATGCGATCTACTCCAGGGCCGCCAGACCAGTCCAGCAATCATTACGCGGTCCGAGGGGCGAACGGTCGCGGTACGGGTCCTGGCCATTGACAAAGCGCCTCGCGCAGCCTGACGCGCCGAAAGCGACTGCTGCCAGGTGACTCGCTGAGCCCAAAATCATCGGGAAACTATACCGGCCATCGCGCCCTCACGGGGCAGACTTTGCGCAGCCGCGCCTAATTCACAGCGCCAATGGCGCTAATTGGCCAATCGCGCTGCAGCATGTGGCACCGGATGCTTGATTGCGTCGCGTCGCTTCCTGGCGCGCGCACTAACTACCGCTGAGCAGCCTCGGCTCGAGCGCCGACGCCGCGAGCGGTTCGCCGAGCAGAAAGCCCTGACAGAAGTCGCAGCCATCGGCACGCAGCATGGCGATCTGATCTTCGTGCTCGACACCTTCGGCTGTCACCGATTTGCCGAGGGCCTTGGCAAGCCGAATGATGGTTTGCGCGACCGCGCGATCCTCGGGGCTGGCGACCATCGACCGCACGAAGGATTGGTCGATTTTTATGCTGTCCAACGGTAGCTGGGTCAATAAGCTCAGGCTCGAGTATCCGGTTCCGAAGTCGTCGATCGAGATGTGTACTCCGAGCGCCGAGATTTTCTGCAAGAGGGGCACCACCTGGTTGGCGTCACTCATCAGGCTGCTCTCGGTGATCTCGATCTCGAGCATGTGGCTTTCGAGTTTGTGGTGTTCCAATTGCGAGGAAATGAAATCGAGCAGGGTGTCGTCTTCCAGCTGGCGCTGCGAGACGTTTATCGCCACTCGTCGAAAGCGCAGGCCGCGATTGCTCCAGTCATGCATCTGGGCGCAAGCGGTCGCAATTACCCAGCGCCCGAATTCCCGAATCAGCCCGCTATCCTCGAGGATCGGTATGAAGTCCAGCGGGGCGAGCGTCCCATGATCCGGGTGGTCCCAGCGGGCCAGCGCCTCGAGACCGGCGAAAGCCCGGGTCGAGACATCGACCTTGGGTTGATATGCGAGCGATATCTGCCCGTTGATGAGGGCTCCTGCCAGGTCCGCCCGCAAGTGATTGCGCAGCGCGATTGCCGCCTGCATGGTCGAGTCGAACTTCGCGAAGCGCGTCGCGCGGTGCTTTGCTGCCTGCATCGCGATATCAGCCAGGCGAATCAGATCGCCGGCGTTTCGGCTGTCGTCCGGAAAGCAGGAGATGCCGATGGACGGGTCGACGCGTTGTTCATCGGTACCGAGCGGAAACGGCGCCTGGAACAGCTCGAGCACTGCGCGTACCGTCGTCATGATCGAAGCCGCGTCCTCGTCGCTGGCGAGAATCACGAACTCGTCACCACCGAATCGACAAACGGACTTGCCAAGCCTGGCGAGGCTGACAAGGCGATTGGCGACGCTCTTGAGCAAGGCGTCGCCCTTCTCGTGGCCACCTGACTCATTGGTGTGACGGAATTGGTCCAGATCAAGGAAGAGCACGCAGAATTTCCCCGGATCTGCGGTGCCGGCCACGGCTCTCTCAAGAAGATCGCGAAAGCTGCGCCGGTTCAACAATCCCGTCAAGGGATCATGCGAGGCGAGGTGCCGCGCCTCCGATTCCGCGCGTCGCCGCTCCTCCACCTCAAGGCGCAACTCTCGGGTGCGCTCCAGCACCTGCAATTCGAGCTCGGCGCTGTGATTTTCGATCAGGCGCCGTTCGCGCTGTTCTTGGACCAGTTCCAGCGAACCACGCAGCGACTGGATTTCCAGGGAGCGGCCCTGCTGCGCATTGCGCATGTCCAGATCGTAGGCCAGCTCCAGGTGCTTCAAGGCCCCCTCCAGATCGCCATTGGCACGCAAGAGTCTCGAGAGCTCGAGTTCGATCGCTGGCCGCATGATCGCCTCGCCGATTTCATCGCAGATGGCCAGAGCCGTGTAGTAGGCAGCCTTGGCCTGCGCAAACTGGCCGATTTTTTCGTAGTAGCCAGCGCGATTGGCGATCAAGAGGGCGCTTGCCCAAAAGCGCGAGAAGCCGCGCTCGTCGGATATTTCCTCGGCTATCAGGAGAACCCGGTTGGCTTCACCAAGTGCGTCAAGCTTGAGATAGTAGGCAGCGAGATTTGAAGCAGCCTGGATCGCACATACCCAATTCTCGCTCTCGATGGCAGCGTCGAGTGCTACTTGATACAGCCGCGCGGCTTCCTCAAGTCGATTCTGGCGCCAGGCGGCAATGGCAAGACCGCCCGTCGCTTCGGCGAATCCGGAGGTATCGGAGAGCGAGTGAAAAATCTCGATCGAGCGACGAAAATTTCTTTCGGCCAGTTCAATGTCCCCGGCCAGACCATGCATCACGCCCAGCAGCCGGAGGACTTCAGCCGTTGCACCCTGATCGCCAAGCTGCTCGGCCAGGGCATTGGCATCGCGTAGGGCGAGCATCGCACTCTCGAGCGCGACGATACGCAGGTAACGTCGCGCCTTGGTCAACAGGAAGGCGACCGAGAAGCTTTGCAGTCCGAGTTCGCTCGAATAGCGCAAGCCCCGATTGGCGATCTCGAGCACGTCAGAGTGGCGCGAGGTCTCGGCCACGCATTGGAGCAGCAGGAAAATCGAGCGCACCAGCAGCTGCCGGTCGCCGGCGCGTTCGGCGCGCGCCACGTCCTTTTCGAGATCGTCAATGCGATCCTCGACGCCCGCACTACCTGACGCGCGCAGCGTTTCGCGATGCGTTTGAATCAGTTCTCGGATCGTCGAAGAGTTCAAGCTTTTTCGCCCGGAGGGATGGGAATCCGTTCGATAGGGTCGGCGCCTCGCGCATTGCCCAGCGGCCGACTGGCGTGGAAGCAGCTACTGCAGCGTACAGTTTGCACCACTCGCGTCTGGCGAGCCCTTTGGAGAGCCGAATGCGTCGAATTCGCGACAGTCCCTTGTCATTTGCAGTTTTGTCTTCGCGGTATAAACCAGGGATTCCCCAGTGGCGGGTCGGCCTTATGCCGGTGCGCTATATCCGTATGTCGCCAAAGTGGTTCGTGTCGTGACGCGGATTTGCTAACATCCGCGCTTGCCCGCCCAATCGCACCATCAGATCAAGGACTTGCCGTGAACCAGCGTCCCCGGAATGCCAATCCATCGTCGTCGTCGGCGGGCGGTCTTCGCACCGAGGACTGGTTTGCGAATCTGATTGGCCTGGGTCTGGTGATCGCGGCTGCGATCCTCTATGCGAACGGCCAAAGCATCGCCTGGATCACCATTACACCGGCGAAATGGTCTCATCTGACAGATATCACCGCGCATTTTGCCAACCACTGGCTTCAATACCTGGCCCTCTACGCGCTGTTCGCCGTGCTCTTCGGGGCATCGGTGGCCGCGCTGGGCCTGCGCGTGGCCGACTATCTGCGTTCGTTCACTCTGGTGTACCTCGTAGCAGTAGTGGTGTTCACGCTTGGACAGTGGGACCAGGCCAGTTACTACAATCTCGAGCCGCCCCTGGTTGCACTCGTGCTTGGACTCGCAATCTCCAATCTGGTCGGCCTGCCGGCCTGGCTGGACAGCGGATTTCGCGTCGAATTCTATGTGAAGACCGGTATCGTTCTGCTCGGCGCGACCTTGCCATTCAATCTGATTGGCTGGGCGGGACCGATCGCCATACTCCAGGCCGGCATCGTCTCGATCGTTACCTTCGCGGTGATTTTTTTCGTCGGCACGCGCTTAAAACTGGATCCACGTTTGTGCGCAGTGCTCGGGGCCGGAGGTGCCGTGTGCGGAGTCTCGGGAGCCATCGCGATCGCGGGTGCAGTCGGTGCCAAACGTGAGCACGCGCCGATTGCAATCACCCTGGTCATCCTCTGGGCCGTGGTCATGATCTTCCTCTTGCCCCTTGTTTCTCGTGAGCTTGCGTTGCCAACGGGGGTGGCTGGTGCCTGGATAGGAACATCCGAGTTCGCAGATGCCGCCGGGTTTGCGGCTGCACAGACCTATAGTGGTTACGCCGGTCACGTCGCCAATATCAGTGGCACGCCGGAAGCCGCGATCAATGCATTCACGTTGATGAAAGTCATCGGTCGCGATGCCTGGATCGGCATCTGGGCCTTCGTGTTGGCGATCGTTGCCAGCACCCGGTGGCAGGAGGACGGTGTGCGTACCTCGGTCGACGCCGGTCAGATCTGGGCGCGATTCCCCAAGTTCGTGATCGGATTTCTGATCGCTTCAGCCATCGTCAGTCTGGTGGCAGGGGGCGTGGCCCTGGCCGACTACAACAAGACCATCAACCCGGGACTGGTCGCACCACTGAAGAACCTACGCACCTGGGCGTTCATCTTCTGCTTTTTCAGTATCGGTCTCACTACCCGATTCAAGCAGTTGGCCGGAGCCAGCGGCAAACCATTCTGGGCGTTCACCGCGGGCGTGGTCGTCAACGTGGTTCTCGGATTCGTGCTCTCAACCCAGGTGTTCTCCGAACACTGGGAGAGTCTGTCTCGATAGCCCATGACCGATTCAAGCGAGCGTAGTGACCAAGTCGTCCAAGCGGGGACAGCGGCGCGGATTCAGTCGGGGGTCTGCGCCCGATGCGAGCATTTCGAGAACGATCCGCGCTTGCTCGAGCGCCTCATACCCGGGCTTGCCACCATGAGTTCCGGTTTTGCCGCCGTTCGTTCGAGCGACGGGATATGTACTGTGCACCAACGCTACCTCGGCGCGAACTCGAGTTGCGAGCGATTTTGCAGGCGATCCTGATTTGCCGTGATGCCCTTATCGAACGGCTCGGCGCGGCCGCCGCAGCATGCGCACGCTTCGATGCCTAGCGGCAGTGTGCGAGAATCCCGGACCATGCCCCATCGCGTTGCAATCATAGGCGCCGGCTTCAGTGGAACCGCGACCGCCATTAACCTGCTGCGCCAGGACTCGACGCCCGCACTTGAGGTGGTCTTGATCGAGGCGCATGCGCGCATGGCGCGCGGTCTCGCCTATCGCGAAGAGGATCGAGAATCGCTGCTTAACGTGCCGGCGGGAAATATGGGTCTGCTGGATGGGCAGGCCGGCCATTTTCTGGAATATTGTCGCAAGCGTGAGCCAGGGACAGCCAGCGGGGCGTTCATGCCACGCCACCTATTTGGCGAGTACCTCGAGGAAAACCTTGACGCGGCACAGGCCAGCTCGAATGCTGTCCTAGAGCGAGTGCGCGGCACAGCATTGGCGGTGAGGCGCCGCGCGCAGGGATTCGAGGTCGAGCTGTCTGACGCTCGGGTTCTGGTGGTTGATGAGGTGGTACTGGCCCTAGGTCATGCGCCACCTGCCGTGCCGCGGGCTTTGGCCGGGTTGCGTGGCCACGAGCGCTTCGTTGCCGATCCCTGGGACTGGTCGTCGCTCGTACGCGTTGACGGCGCACAGTGCGTGGCTATCCTCGGAACCGGGCACACGGCAATCGATACACTTCTGCGCATCGAGCGACGCGCGAGGACCAAGGTCTTCCTGATATCGCGCCACGGTCTGATTCCCAATGGGCATCGTATGAGCGCCCAGATCCCGGCGACGGCGGGGCTGCCGGAGTACCTCGGCGCGCGTCCGGCGACCGTGTCATCCCACATGGGCGCGATCCGCGAGGAAGCGCGGCGCCGCGTCGAGAAGGGCGGAGACTGGCGCGATGTTCTCAACGAGTTGCGGCCGCACACCCCAACAATCTGGCAGCGTTGGTCACAAAAGGAGCGGCGCAGGTTTCTGGAGCGCGTGCGTGCCTATTGGGAGATTCATCGTCACCGGCTAGCGCCAGCGATCCACGAGCAGGTTCAAGAGTTGATCGCCTCCGGCCTGGTTGAAGTGGTGTCCGGGCGACTGGGTGTCTGCTTTGCAGATGACAAGGGAGTCTCCTTGGAGGTAAGGGGAGGGGGGGAGGGTGGGCGAATAGTGCGCGCGGCCTTCCTCGTTAATTGCGCCGGACCCGACTACGACATCGCGCAGCGCGGCAGTCCCCTGACCGCACAGCTATATGCCGACGGACTAGTCGGCCAGGATGCGCTGGGCATGGGGGTGTGCGTGGATGAGCGCTACCGCATGATCGATCGTGAGGGGCGTGTGGTCGCAGGCTTGTATTACGTTGGTCCGATGTTGCGTGCTCAGTACTTCGAAGCAACGGCTGTGCCCGAGCTGCGGCATCACTGTGCGGCTCTGGCGCGCGGACTCCACGAGGCGCTCGCGCAGCAAGCGCGTGCGAAGTCAGCCTAGCACTCTCGTTCTTGGGTCCCCAAAGCTCTTAGTCCATCCCGGTCTTGCCAGGCGACCAGTAGGCGCGAGTTACGCCTTTTGCGTGCGCTATACCGGACTGCTTGAGGTCCTTGCGAATCCGCTGAATTGAAGGCGCCTGACCGGTAAAAATCCAGGCGGGCGAGCCTAGAGTCGCCGCGCCTTCTGCGAGTCTCGAACCAAGTTCGCGCAGATGGGAACCATCAGGGCGCTTTTCTATCACGCTGGCGTTGGTGATCTCCAGCCGTTCCAGAACGGCCTGCGTCGCTCTTGCTGAATCTACCTCGAAGACAAAGCGCGAGGCCGAATTGATGCGCAGAAATCCATGCAAGGCGCGCGCCGTGGCAAGCGAGGTCTCGTCGCCTGTAAAGAGGAACGCCTGCGTCGGGTCCGAGAGCTCGAGTGCATCCTTGGGCCGCATTACACGACAGAGATCTCCCTTATTGGCAGACGCTGCCCACGCTGATCCGGGGCCTCTGCCGTGCAGAAAACATACAAAGGACGCGCGACCGAGCTTGGCGTCGAGGTTGATCGGGGTGTAGGAGCGCTTATTCATGTTCCCGAGGTAGATCTGGACGCTATGACTAGGCTGCCAGCGCACTCCCTTGAAGCCTGCCCCTTCCATGCTAATCAGGCGAAACCGCTCCCCGATCTGCTCGACACCCGTGATCGTCACCGGGGAGAAGAGCAGTTTCTCGACGACACTAGACAGGATTGCCGGAACACCGCTCATGATGGCTCTGAAGTCAGTTGGGGTAAGTGAAGATTGCAGATGCGCAGCTGATTCATGGAACGTCGTCCACGCGGCTCGCCTCGTCCCTGTGCCACCAGCCAAAGCCGTGGTGGTTTCGCATGCCCGCCCGGAATCGCTCGCGCTCCTCCGGACTCATGCGCGCCCAGCGCTCCTGCATGCGGTGCCGCCAATGGCCGTGGCCGCCATGGCGATGGAAACCGCCAAAAAGGATTCGACACAGGACCAGTAGGCCAAGTGCCTGAATGAAATCAATTGGTCTCCAGCCGAATACCCCAGGTATCAGCCAATTCCAGAGTTGCTCAACGACGAATCCGAAGACGAGCAATCCGAAAACCAGGATCACAAGGATCTTCAATCCCTTGGCCAGCTTGTAAATTCTCATCTGTGCACCTCATCAATCCTCGTCATAGGGTTCCTCCATCCGCTTGAGTCGATCACGCAGATAGAGGACGGCATAACGTTTTCGGGACAGGAGCGTGTTGACACTTGTCCCGGTCTCATCCGACAGCTCCTTGAAGCTGCGGCCATCAATCTCGTGCGCGAGGAAAACTTCTCGTTGCGACTGCGGCAATTCGTCGAGTGCTTCCTCGAGTGCCTCGAGCAAGACCTTTCGGGCAAACAGGGCGTCGGGGCCGGCGTCCGGCGACGGCAGCAGATCGCCCAAGCTGTCCGCGCTCTCGTCGTCGCTTGCGTGCTCATCAAGCGACACATCTCTGCGCCTGCGAAAAAGATCCGTGATACGGTTTCGCGCAACTCGGAACAACCAGGCCGTGACTTGCTCTGCGGGCTTCAATAGCCGGTAAGCCTCGATCAGTTCGTAAAAGACATCCTGAACAATGTCTTCTACGTCGGCGCTGTCAAACACGCGACTGCGCACAAAGCGACGCAGTCGCGGTCCGTCACGCGTGATGGCCTCGGCGATCGATATGTCCTGCCGCTCGAGCGCCGACTCCTTGGTTTGCATTCGCCTCTTCAATTCGATGTGGGGCTCGATCGACTCCCTGGAGGAGTTAACGGCGGAGCGCGGCGAATATTGTAGAAAAGTGGAGCCTAGCAGGATTTATTTTTCAGGCAGGCTCATGGGAGACAGACTCCTGATGCAGCGCGACATCACTAGCTAGGCCGGGTCAGTGATCACCCACAGGCCGCTGTAATCGCGCTTGGCCTTGCGCTTGGCGCCGGCAGCGGCGGTAGCGACATCTTCTGCATGACGAAACACGCCCGGTTCGACTACAACGGCGCCGATCGAGAGGGTCGTCAAGGGAAAGAAGGACATCGTACCGCTTCGGTCTTCGGCCTCGATCCCGCCGCGTGCAATGTCTTCCGGATCGAAAAACTCGCGAACACCGGTATTGAATTCCGTAAGAATTCGACCGCAGCGTTCCTCCCAGTCCTCACTCTGGAAGAGGATCAGGAAATCGTCACCGCCTACATGTCCGACAAAATCCCAGAAATTGGCTGCGTGGGAGACCGTGACCTTCGCCAAGAGGCGAATCACCTCGTCCCCGCGCCAGTAGCCGTATTGATCGTTGTAGGGTTTGAAATGATTCAGGTCGCAGTAGCAGCACACGAAACGGTTATTGCTCGCGATGAGCTTCTCGATGTGCATCGTGATGGGGATATTTCCCGGTAGAAAGGTCAGGGGATTGGCGTGGCGTGCCGCTTCTACGCGGTGCTCAAGGACCTGACGCACCAACTGCTCGCCTGTGCCAAGGCCGAGGTATTGCCCGGCATCGGTGATTACGAAGCCTTCGGTCAGGTAGCGCTGATCGTCCGAGGTGAGGATACCGACCATGTCGTCGATCGAGGCGGCCTTGTCGAGCAGGATCGGGGTGCGATCCATGAATAGCGTACAGGAGCGTTTGCCGAATCGTTCCTTGTGAAACGGCTGCAGGTAGCGATCGATGAAATCGCGCCGGTTGATCAGTCCTACCGGTCGTCCGGCTTCGACAACTGCGATGGCATGAAACCGGGTATTAGCGTGAAAGATCAGCGAGACCTCGTCGTTGGTCGCGGCAACATCCACCGGGGGAATCGCGGAGGCGAGCTTCTCGGCGCTAAAGACGTGAGTGCGGTGACTCGCGGCAGTCTGCAGGCTCGCCACGCGGCGCTGCGCGATCGCGACCGCGGCGGCTTCCGAGATGCCGGGCTCGATCGTCGCGCTCGGCTGCGCCAGGAAATAGCCTTGCCCGAGCGAGATCCCGAGGTCGCGGATGATGGCCAGCTCCTCCGCGTTCTCAATCCCTTCGGCAATGATCCGGCCACCCAGCGTCTCCGAGATGTGCACGACGGCCTTTAGCATCTGGACCTTGTAGGGATGGGCGGCAAGATCTCTGGTAAAGAACTTATCGACCTTTACGAACGAGGGTTGCAGTTCTGCCCAGACGCGCAGGCTGGAGCGTCCGTCGCCAAAATCGTCGATGGCAAACAGGATTCCTGCACTGCGCAAGGTGGCCGCCACCACGGTCAGCTGGTGAATCTCCGAGACGCGCTCGTTTTCGGTGATTTCAAGAACCACCTTGCGGGGCGACAGGCCGATCGAGGCGATCCAGCGCAAGAGAGTTTCGGGACCTCGCTGGCGAACGATTCTGAGCAGCACCGCAGCGCTGATGTTGAGGAATATCTTGTGGTCGTGGGTCATCGCCCCCGCCGCGACGATGGCGGCCAGCGCTGCCTCGACCTCGAGCTCAAAGAGCAATCCTTCGCCCGTTCCCGCGCGGAACAATGCGTCCGGATATTCCAGGAGTGAACCCTTCGGCCCGCGGATGAGAGCTTCCTGTCCGACGATTTCGCTATCGATGAGGGATACGATCGGCTGGAATACCGGGGTTAGCAGGTGTCCGCCGATGAGCTCGCGGACCGAGAGCGGCGCGCGGGGCGCGATGATTTGGTCCATTTTATTGGCTCTCGGCTGCGCGCACTGGCCGGCGGCAAGCGAGGCATGTTTTTGCAATGACCGGCAATCTGATTGTCTCGTAGCACGTGCGCGACGCAAGAATCGTTCAGAGTCGCATTGCATTGTGACAATCATTGGTGAAACCACGCACACCGCAGTCGTACAGGCACGAGTGTCGTCTACGCGACACATTTTCCCGCCTGTGGGGCGCGTTGCGATGGAAGTCGGTCACTGAGCACATCAGCTCCCGGGGTACTGGGACGAGCACTGGGGAACTTGAGGCTTGCGCGATCAGTCGGGCAAGTTCGAGCCAGGTGGGCTTATTGGCCCACACGCATGGAGCGTCTGGCTCGCGTCTTAGAGAGTCCGTCGCGATGGGTCGGGGATTCAGCTTCCCGGATAGTGACCAGCGGCGATGTCTTCAAGCAGGGTTGGATGCTCGGGTGTCCAGGCGAGCAGCTCGCGCGTCAATGCGCTTGAGGAGGGCACATCGGCAGCGAAGAACATGCCGAGCCAGCCAAAATGCTCGTTGGCTCGCTCGCCAGGAATGCTGGCTACTGGAAGGCTCAAATACCTGCCGAGGGCCGCGGCGATCTCGCGAGTCGCGACGCCCTCTTCCGCCACCGCGTGCAAGACGCTGCCGGGGGCGGCTTTGTCGACTGCCAACTGGATGAGTCTGGCCGCGTCCAGTCGGTGCCGAGATAGGCCGACACTGCACTCTTGCGGGCGATCGTGGCGAGCGTCGCGACGAATCCGTGGTCCCCGCCCGAGCCATGCACGGTTGGCGCGAAGCGCATGACGATGGCTCGAATTCCACGCTCAGTCAGGCTCAGTGTGTAAGCGGCGTTGGCTACGCGCGGATGGCTGGCAAGATGGGGTCTGTCGCTTTCCGTGGCGAGCCTGCCGGTAGCGAGACCAAGGGTGCCCGAGGCGATCAGGAGCGGGCCGCCGGAGCCTTCCAGGACCTGCGCGAAGGATTCGATCGCCGCACGGTCGGTTTGCGCCGCGGCGCCCATCTGAGAGAAATCGTGGTTGTAGCCGAGATGGACCACGCCCTCGGCGCGGGATGCGGCAGCTCGCAAGCCGTCGAGGTCGTCAAGGCTGCCGCGCACCACCTCGGCGCCGAGCTTGGCGACCCTGGCGGCGGCCGCGTCGCTTCGGGCCAGTCCCAGAACGTGATGGCCGGCCGCAAGGAGTTGGGTGACGCTGGCTGAACCGATCCAGCCGGACGCCCCGGTAACGAGAATTCTCATGAGGACCCTTTCAGGAGTGATGTCATGTTATGCCATCATTATAGAGCTATGATGTCACTGTGTGTCAACATTAGCGCGAGATCATGGGCCGATGGGAACCAAACGCTGAGGGGCGCCTTCGGGCGGCCGCCATGGAACTGTTCATTGAGCGCGGCTACGATAAGACCACGGTGGCCGATATCGCAGAGCGATCCGGGCTTACCTCGCGAACTTTCTTTCGCCATTTCTCCGACAAGCGTGAAGTGCTCTTCAATGGATCCGAGCGCCTGCAGGAGAGCATGACCGAGGGCCTAGCCAATGCTCCGTTTAAGGCAACACCGATCGACGCCGTCGCAGCAGCCTTGGCCGCGAGCGCGGGCTTTTTCGGGGACAACCGCGAGTTTGCCCGCCAGCGCAGCGCGATCATCGCCGCCAATCCCGAGTTGTACGAGCGCGAGTTGATCAAACTCGCGACCCTGTCAGCCGCGCTCGCGAAGTCATTGCGCGCGCGTGGTGTCGCCGAACCGGATGCGAGTCTTGCCGCCGAGGCAGGCATGGCGGTCTTTCGCGTTGCATTTGCCCGCTGGGTCGAGCGCGCTGAGGTGCGCGGCTTTGGCGAGATCGTCAGCGAAGCCATGGCTAGACTGCGCGCTATCTCGGCCTTGAATTAAATCGCCCAGCGCGCCTGGCGCATCGATGCGCGTGGCAGGCTTCGAATGCTCTGCCGGACGGCGTGGCTTTGCGAAGGAGTCTGTCGATTCACCACAGTGACGACACACGCGATGCGCGCGCCCTGTGGACAAAAATGTTGACAACCTACATTCAGAGTCTTCCCTAAGCACCTAATTTGCATCATTTTTGCTATCAAGAAACTGCCTCAAAAGGATCACCTAAGTCATTGTTCTGTCTTGAAAAATTGCCTTTATTCGACTTGACCCGCGAAAGTCCTTCCTCTACAGTGCAAAAAAGTGTGGAGAAGTGGGATTTTGTGGAACAATTCTCCACCCGCTGGATGGGGCGTCGCAGGCGACGCCATCCGGCGTTTGTGCGCGTGAATGGTCAGGGAGGGCAAGAGGGTGTTTCAAGGCGCATCACAACTGAATCTGGATGCCAAAGGGCGCATGGCCGTACCGGCGCGGCATCGTGACGCGCTTGCGACCGATTGTGCCGGTCGTCTGACTCTCACACGCCATCCGCACGGATGCGTGCTGATGTTTCCCCGTCCGGTCTGGGAGATGCATCGCGACAAGATCGCCGCATGGCCGCAGGCCGCACGCGCCTGGCAGCGCATCTTCCTCGGCAATGCGGTTGATGTTGATCTCGATACTGCGGGACGCATCCTCATTGCGCCGGAATTGCGTGGTGCGGCCAAACTCGGCAAGGAAGTCATGCTGCTGGGCATGGGCAGTCACTTTGAATTGTGGGACGCGCAGCTGCTCGGTCAGGACGAGACCGCGGCGCTAGAAGCCGGGATACCGGATGTCCTGTCGAATTACAGTTTCTGAGCACGGCGGGCCACATGGAACAAGCGGTGCCGCAATTCGCGCATCGCACGGTACTCCTCGACGAGGCGTTGGGGGCGCTGGCGATAGATGGTGAGCGTCGCGAGGGTGTCTACATCGATGGCACCTTCGGGCGGGGTGGGCACAGTCGCGCCATCCTGGCACGCCTGTCCGAGAGTGGCCGGCTCATCGCTTTTGATCGCGACCCCGAAGCGGTCGCGGCGGCCGGCACGATTCGCGACACCCGATTCTCGATCGTTCATACCAGTTTTGCGCAGCTCGCCGACGAACTCGCGCGCCTTGGAATCGAGGCGGTCTCAGGCGTGCTGTTTGATCTTGGCGTCTCGTCTCCCCAGATCGACGACGCGCAGCGCGGATTCAGCTTTCGAAACGATGGCCCGCTTGACATGCGCATGGATCCAACCCGCGGCGAGCCGGCATCGGCCTGGCTGGCGCGGGCGTCAGTCGATGAGATCAGGGAGGTAATCAGCGACTATGGGGAAGAACGGTTTGCTTTTCAGATTGCAAAGGCGCTTGTTGCTCGCCGCGCAGAACGACCGCTTTCAAGCACACGAGAGCTTGCCGCGCTCGTGGCAGGCGTCGTCCGCACCCGCGAAAAAGGCCAAGACCCCGCAACGCGTACGTTTCAGGCTATACGGATTTACATCAATCAAGAGCTTGCGGAGCTCGAGCAGGGGTTGACGGCAGCCATGGATGCCCTTGCCCCCGGCGGACGACTGGTCGTGATCAGTTTCCACTCCCTGGAGGATCGCATCGTCAAGCGCTTTCTGAATGCGCTCGCCAACCCTGCGCAACCGCCCGCGCGCCTGCCGATCAAGGCGATGGATCTGCCGCGCGCAACGATCCGGCGCGCCAGAAAGCTCAGTCCAGGCAGCGCAGAAATCAGCGCAAATCCACGCGCCCGCTCGGCCGTGATGCGCGTCGCCGAAAAGCTGGCAGCCGGGGTGTCCCATGACGCGCATTAACGTCGTGCTGATGCTCGTACTCATTGCCTGCGCGCTCTCGCTGGTTTCGGCGCGCTTTAGCACGCGCCACCTGACAGGTGATCTCGAGAACGCCGTGGCACAAGCCCGTAAACTCGAAATCGACTGGAACCAGCTGCAACTGGATCAGGCGAGCCTGTCCAAGCACACGCTCATCGAGGCGGCCGCGCGCAAGGAACTCGGGATGCAGGCCGTTGCGCCAGGCAAGACCCAATACCTTACTGTGACGGTGCACTCAGGCGTGTCGCTGCATGACACGCCCGGCGCAGGGGACGCGCAGTGAAGGGCATCCAGTTCCATTCCAGTCCGGTGCTCGCCATCAAGATGCCGGCGTGGCGCTCGCGTCTTGTGATGGCACTCTTGTATCTCGCCTTCGCGGCGCTCCTGGTGCGCGCTGTCTTCCTGCAAGTGTTCTCGACACAGTTCCTGCAGAATCAGGGCGAGATGCGCTACGCGCGTACGCTCGAGATGCCGGCCACGCGCGGCAAGATCAGCGATCGCCATGGTGTCGTGCTGGCGTCGTCGATTCCGACTGACGCGATCTGGGCGATTCCCGAGGACGTTGAAGCGAGCGACGCGCAGATCGCGTCGCTGGCCGCGATCCTTGAGATGCCCGTCGGTGACATCAAGCGCAAGCTCGCCACAGATGATCGCAAGTTTGCCTTTTTGAAGCGTCAAGTGAGTCCGGATGTCGCTCAGCAGGTCGAGAAGCTCAATCTCGCGGGAATCCACGAACGCCGCGAGTTCCACCGCTTTTACTCGCAGGGCGAGGTGACCGCCCATGTGATCGGCTTCACCAACGGCGATGACGCCGGTCAGGAAGGGCTGGAGCTGGCATGGGAAAAGGATCTGGCCGGTGCAGCGGGCAGTCGGCGCGTCATCAAGGATCGCCTTGGCCGGGTTGTGGAAGACGTGGCCAGCATCCGCACGCCGCATGACGGACGGGACCTGACGCTGTCGATCGATGACCAGATCCAATACCTTGCCTTCACCGACCTCAAGACCGCGGTACTCGCGCACAAGGCCAAGGCCGGTGCGATCGTTGTCCTTGACGCAAAAACGGGCGAGATCCTGGCACTTGCCAACTGGCCAACCTACAACCCCAATTCACGCACCGATCTCTCCGGGGCACAGTTACGCAATCGCGTCATCACTGACACCTACGAGCCCGGATCCACTGCCAAGCCCTTCACGATCGCGCTGGCGCTGGAGAAGGGCGTGGTAACTCCCCAGACGATCATCAATACCGCGCCCGGTAAGCTGACCATCGGATCCGCGACCATCAGTGATTCGCACGCGCATGGCGAACTAAGCGTCGAGGACATCATCAAGGTGTCCTCCAATATCGGTACTGCCAAGATAGCGCTCAAGATGGATGCCCAGGATATGTGGGAAATGGATACCGCGGTCGGTCTTGGCCAGGTGCCGCATATCGGCTTTCCCGGAGCCGTAGCCGGACGCTTGCGTCCCTACAAGACCTGGCGGCCAATCGAGCAGGCAACCATGGCCTATGGCTACGGCCTGTCGGTGTCGCTACTGCAGATGGCCCGCGCCTATACGATCTTCGCCCGCGAGGGCGACATCATTCCGCTGACACTGCTCAAGTCCGACGCGCCGGTACAGGGCACCCAGGTGGTCCCGCGCGGCATCGCGCTCGAAATGCGGCACATGCTGGAAATGGCGGCCGGTCCCGGTGGTACCGCTCCCAAGGCGCAAGTGATCGGCTATCGCGTTGCCGGCAAGACCGGCACGGCGCACAAGCTTGTCGGCGGCGCCTACGCGGGCGACAAATACGTCGGGTCCTTTGTCGGCTTTGCGCCTGCCTCGGATCCGCGCATCGTCGTGGCGGTGATGATCGATGAGCCCGGCGACGGCCTCTATCTGGGCGGTGATGTCGCGGCTCCGGTTTTCTCCGCAGTCGTCGGCGGATCCTTGCGCACGCTCGGCGTGGAACCGGACTCGGCCTTGAAGTCGATCAATGTTCCGTCGGACGCACTCGGAGAGAATCCATGAGCGCGCAACTCGATTCGGCACTCGACCGCCTGCGCGCGCTCGTGCCCATGACTGCCGAACTCACCAGCGATTCCCGACGCCTGAATCAGGGCGACGTTTTTCTGGCCTATCCCGGCGCACGCAGCGATGGCCGCAATTTTATTGGCGACGTGCTCGCGCGCGGCGCGGCTGCAGTGCTATTTGAGAACGGCGATGGATTTGACGCATATGACCAGGCGCAACGGCTCATCGGCGTATCGGCATTAAAGGCCTACGCTGGCGAGATCGCCGCGGCCTGGTATCGCGATCCGGGTACCGCCCTGCTGTCTGTCGGGGTGACGGGAACCAGTGGCAAGACCTCCAGCACGCTATGGATCTGTCAGGCGCTCGCAGCGCTCGGTCGCCGTCCCGTATTCATCGGCACGCTTGGCATCGGATTCCTCTCAGAACTCTCCGAGACCGGTCTGACCACACCCGATCCGGTCGAGTTGCACCGCAGCTTGCGCCATCTGGCCGACGGCGGCGCTGATGCACTTGCCATGGAGGTATCTTCGATTGGTCTGGTCGAGGGACGCGCGCGTGGCATGCACTTCGACATTGCGCTATTTACCAATCTGTCGCACGACCACCTCGATTATCACGGCTCGATGCAGGAGTACGAAAAGGCCAAGGCGGAGCTCTTTGCGTGGCCCGGACTGCAGTACGCGGTGGCAAATCTGGACGATCCGGCAGGTGCTCGCATGCTGGACGTGGCCCGAGAATCCGGAGCCAAGGTTTTCGGCTTCGCCTTGGGTCCGCAGCCCGCCGATCTCTCCGGGTCGATCACCCAGATTTCCGGTGACGGGATGCGCCTTGAGGTGCGTGGCGAATTCGGCCAGCGCGTGGTCGATACATCGCTGGTTGGTGCCTACAACGCCAGCAATCTACTTGGCGTACTCGCGGTGCTGCTGTGCGCGGGCTTCGAAGTCGACGCGGCCATCAAGGTCCTCTCCCTGTTGCGGCCCGCGCCCGGGCGTCTCGAGCGAGTGGCCGCGCGCAGCGGACCGATGACGCTTATCGACTACGCACACAAGCCCGACGCGCTCGAGAAGGTCCTGCTTGCCTGCCAGCCGCTGGCCGCATCGCGCCAGGGCCGACTGTGGGTGGTATTTGGCTGCGGCGGTGACCGCGACGCTGTCAAGCGGCCCATGATGGGTGCGATCGCAGCGCGCCTTGCCGACCAGGTGATTCTGACGAGCGACAATCCACGCTCTGAAAATCCCGAGGCCATCATTGCCTCGATCGCCCGTGGCATCCCGGATACCAAGACCGAGGTCAAGCGCATAACGGACCGGCGCGAGGCGATTGCCTTCGCCGTAGGCGCTGCACAGGAACACGATGTCATTCTGATTGCCGGCAAGGGTCATGAGGATTACCAGGAAGTCATGGGCGTGAAGTCCACCTTCTCCGATCGCAGCGAGGCGGTGCGCGCCTTGAAGGCACGTAACGGGAGGCGTCCATGATGAACTTGCATGAGGCGCAGGAACTGGTTAGCGATGGCCGGCTGCACGGGCCGCCGGAACTGCGCTTTTCCGGTGTGTCGACCGATTCGCGCACAACGGTGCCTGGCGACCTCTTTGTGGCCTTGTCGGGTGAACGCTTCGATGGCCACGAATTCATCGATGCCGCGCAGGCGCGTGGCGCCGTGGCAGTACTTGCCGAGCGCGCGACGCACAACCCCATCGCCGCGATCAGGGTGGCAGATACGCGCCGCGCCCTCGGAGAACTGGCGCGCGGCTGGCGCCTGCGCTTTAGCCTGCCCTTGATACTTGTGACCGGCAGCAACGGCAAGACCACCACCAAGGAGATGATCGCGGCCATCCTGGCATCGGCCTTTGGTCCCGAACACCGTCTTGCCACGCGCGGTAATCTGAACAACGACATCGGGCTGCCTCTGACCTTGTTCGGGCTGCGCAGCAGCCATCGCGCCGCGGTCATCGAGCTTGGCATGAATCATCCCCGCGAAACCGAGTGGCTCGCGGGCGTCGCCTGTCCGACGATCACGGTCATAACCAATGCGCAGCGTGAGCATCAGGAATTCATGCAAAACGTCGAGGCGGTGGCGCATGAACACGCGCTTGCCATCAGCGCGCTCGGGCCCGAGGGCACCGCCGTCTTTCCGGCCGACGATACTCACGCCGAGGTCTGGCGCAGCGCCGCGCAGCATGCGCACACGCTCGAGTTCGCACTGGCCGACCCGAAGAGCGCGAAGGCGGCGCCAGTCAGCGCGGTTGCACACCTTGAGCCGTTTGCGACCGTGGTGCACATCGAGACGCCGGCCGGCCCGATTACTGCGCGCCTCATGGCAGCGGGCTTGCACAATGTGCGCAATGCCGCCGCCGCTGTCGCCGCAAGCCTGTGTGCAGGAGTCGAAGTTGCGCACATCCATGACGGGCTTGAAGAGTTCGTCCCGGCACCCGGGCGCATGCAGCGCAAACAAGGGGCGCACGGCGGCATGCTGATCGACGATAGCTACAACGCCAACCCCGATTCGGTGCGCGCTGCCATCGAGGTGCTCGCAGCCAGTCCCGCGCCGCGCCTTCTGATCCTTGGGGACATGGGGGAGGTGGGTGAACACGGCGCAAACTTTCATGCCGAGATCGGACAGTTTGCCGCGAGCTCGGCAATCGATATGTTGTTCGCTTCGGGAGACCTGATGCGCACGGCCTGCAAGAGTTTTGGCCAGACAGCGCGCCACTTCGGCAGCCTTGATGAGTTGAACGGCGCAGCGCGTGCCTGGCTTTTCGAGCATGACGGCGCCTCGGTGCTCGTAAAGGGCTCCCGCTTCATGGGCATGGAGCGCGTGGTCGCCGCTCTTGAGAACCGTGCGCTTGGCGGCACGAGCCAATCTTCACCTGGAGTCCACTGAATGCTACTGGCGCTTTTTCAATGGCTCTCCAAGGACGTGCACGTTTTCAACGCGTTCTCCTACATTACGCTGCGCGCGGTCCTGGCGACGATGACCTCGCTTGTCATTGGTCTTTTGTTCGGTCCGCTGGTGATCCGGCGCCTGACCCAGATGAAGATTGGCCAGGCGGTGCGTACCGACGGCCCGCAGAGCCACCTGGTCAAGAGCGGCACGCCGACCATGGGCGGGGCACTGATTCTGATCGCCATTGGCATTTCGACATTGCTATGGGCGGACCTGACCAATCGCTTTGTCTGGGTGGTGTTGCTGGTGACGCTCGGCTACGGCTGGATCGGCTGGGTTGATGACTATCGCAAGGTGGTCAATCGGGATCCGAAGGGCATGTCGAGTCGCCAGAAGTTCTTCTGGCAATCGGTGATCGGCCTGATCGCGGCGATCTATCTGGCCTTCGCGGTTTCGGCGGTCTCCAACAGTCAGGTGCTGTCGCTGTTTATCGAATGGGTCCAAAGCGGTTTTAACCTCGACCTGCCTCCCAAGGCCGATCTGATCGTGCCCTTCTTCAAGAACGTCGCCTATCCGCTGGGCACGATCGGCTTCATTCTGCTTACCTACTTTGTGATTGTGGGCACCAGTAACGCAGTCAATCTGACTGACGGTCTGGACGGACTGGCCATCATGCCCACCGTCATGGTTGGAGTCGGACTGGGCATCTTTGCCTATGTGGTCGGACGGGTCGACTACTCGCACTATCTGCTGTTTCCCTACATCCCAGGCGCCTCAGAGCTGATGGTATTTTGCGGCTCGCTGGCTGGCGCCGGTCTGGCCTTTCTCTGGTATAACGCCCACCCGGCGCAGGTCTTCATGGGTGATGTCGGTGCGCTCTCCTTGGGTGGTGCCCTCGGCACAGTCGCCGTGATCACGCGCCAGGAGATCGTGCTTTTCATCATGGGCGGCGTGTTTGTCGCAGAAACCCTGTCGGTAATGATCCAGGTCGGCTATTTCAAATACACCAAACGCAAGTACGGTGTCGGGCGGCGCATTTTCCTGATGGCGCCGCTGCATCATCACTTCGAACAGTCGGGCTGGAAGGAGACCCAGGTCGTCGTACGCTTCTGGATCATCAGCATGATGCTGGTGCTGTTCGGTCTTTCAACCCTCAAACTGCGCTGAGCTCAGGCGAGCATGAATCTAGTCAATCAGGTGGTCCTTGTGCTCGGACTCGGAGAGTCCGGTCTGGCAATGGCGCGTTGGTGCGCGCACGAGGGAGCCCGGCTGCGCGTGGCTGACACGCGCGCCGCGCCACCGGCCATGGCGGCCTTGCGTAGCCACCTGCCGGAGGCCGAGCTCGTGTGCGGCGAATTTAACGAGGCGCTTCTGGTGGGTGTCGATCTGGTGGCCCTGTCACCGGGTCTCGCACCGCATGGAGCGCCGCAGTCAGCGCTCATCGCCAGTGCCCGCAGCCGTGGGCTGGCGGTGGTCGGCGAGATCGAACTGTTCGCCATGAAGCTGGCTCAACTGCGCCTTGAGCGCGACTACGCTCCACGGGTGGTCGCGATCACCGGTACCAATGGCAAGACCACCGTGACGAGTCTGGTTGGTCGGATGTGCCGACGGGCTGGTCTTTCAACCCTCGTCGCCGGGAACATCAGTCCGGCGGCTCTAAACGCGCTCAGAGAGGCTCTTACCGGGAACGCGTTGCCAGAGGTCTGGGTGCTGGAACTCTCAAGTTTTCAGCTGGCAACGACCTCCAGCCTCGTGATTGACGCTGCAACCATTCTCAACATCACCGAAGATCACCTCGACTGGCATGAGGATATGGCCGACTATGCCGCCGCCAAGGCCCGCATCTTCGCGCATGCCGCGACCCGCATCCTGAACCGCGGCGATCGGCGCGTCATGGAGCATCAGGCGGCCCCGCCGGGGGTGCGCGTGATGAGCTTCGGACTCGACGAGCCGCTCGCTGCCGACAGCTTCGGACTGGTCGAGCAGGGCGGCGCCAGCTGGCTTGCCTGCAGCCTTGCCGTGGAAGCCGCCGACGGTGGCCGGCGTGGCCGCCCCGCCGTCCCGCAGGCGCTGACTCTTACGCGTCTGATGCCGCGCGATGCGCTGCGCATTCGCGGCACGCACAACACCGCCAATGCGCTGGCCGCGCTGGCGCTGTGCCAGGCGATCGGTGTACCTCTGGCACCGGCACTGCACGCCTTGCGTACCTATGAAGGCGAAGCGCATCGAGTTGAACTGGTGGCCAGCATCGACGGTGTCGAGTACTTCGACGACAGCAAGGGGACCAATGTCGGTGCGACGGTCGCGGCCCTCGAAGGCCTGGGCCGGCGCCTCGTGCTGATCGCCGGCGGTGACGGCAAGGGCCAGGATTTCGCGCCGCTGCGCAAGCCGGTAGAACAGCATGCCAGCGCGGTCCTGTTGATCGGCAAGGACGCGCAGGCTATTCGCAGCGCGCTCGGTCAAAGCACGGCGGGCTGCGAGATCGAGTTTTGTGCGAGCCTTGAGGCGGCTGTCGTGCGCGCTGCGCAGCTCGCGGCACCCGGCCAGGCCGTGCTGCTGTCCCCGGCCTGCGCCAGTCTGGACATGTTTCGCAATTACGCGCATCGCGCGCAGGTCTTCGTGGACGCAGTAAACCAGTTGCGCGAGCAGGCGGGGGCGGCATGCTGAGCTTTGCCAGCCTCACCGATTCCTTGCGCGGCGCCGCGCCGCGCTCGCCGGGGCGGGACCTTCCGGCCGTCAAACCGACGCGCTCGAAAATGCTCACCTGGGATCAGCCGCTGTTGTGGATCAGTCTCGCGCTCCTGATTTTCGGTCTGGTGATGGTCTATTCGGCGTCGATTGCGTTGTCCGATTCGCCGCGCTACGGCAATCTTAAACCAACCTACTTCCTGGCGCGCCAGGCACTGTTCATCGTGATTGGATTGTGCGCTGGTGGGGCCACGTTCCGGGTGCGCATCGATACCTGGCAGCGCTGGGCACCGTACTTTTTCATCGCTGCGATCCTGCTTCTGGTGGCAGTGCTCATTCCCGGCATCGGCAAGGGCGTCAACGGTGCCCGACGCTGGATCTCCGCGGGTCCCGTGAACATGCAGCCTTCAGAACTCATGAAGCTGTTTGTGGTCCTTTATGCGGCCGACTACACGGTGCGCAAGCAGGAGTGGATGCACCGCTTTTCCAAGGGTTTCTTGCCGATGGCAGCCGTCATGGTGCTCGTTGGCCTGCTCTTGCAGCTCGAACCCGATCTGGGCGCCTTCATGGTAATTGTCGCGATCGCCTTTAGCCTGTTGTTTCTGGGCGGCGTGAATGCCCGCATGTTCTTCTCGCTGGTCGTGGTGCTGATCACCAGCTTCGCCCTCTTGATCTGGTTCAATCCGTGGCGGCGCGCACGCATATTCGCCTATCTCGATCCCTGGGAGGAGGAGAACGCGCTCGGCAAGGCCTACCAGTTGTCCCATTCGCTGATCGCTTTCGGGCGTGGCGAATGGTTCGGCGTCGGCCTGGGCGGCAGCATCGAGAAGCTCAACTACCTGCCTGAGGCACACACCGACTTTCTGTTGGCCGTCATCGGCGAGGAGCTCGGCTTTGTCGGCGTGGCGATCACCGTGTGTCTATTTCTATGGATTGTGCGCCGCTGCTTTGAGATCGGCCGCCAGGGCATCGTGCTCGAGCGCTTTTATGGTGGGCTCGTCGCCAAGGGCGTTGGCATCTGGTTTGGTACCCAGGCCTTCATCAACATGGGCGTCAATCTGGGACTCTTGCCCACCAAGGGCCTCACGCTGCCACTGATGAGTTATGGCGGCTCGGGCATCATAGTGAACTGCATAGCGCTGGCGATCGTGCTGCGGGTGGACTTCGAGAATCGCATTCTTATGCGCGGAGGGCGCCTGTGAGCCAGGCCAATCCGACACTGCTGATCATGGCCGGCGGCACCGGCGGGCACATCATGCCGGGACTCGCCGTCGCCGACGTGATGCGCGCCCGAGGTTGGCAGATTCGCTGGCTCGGCACCAGCCACGGCATGGAGAATCAGTTGGTGCCAGCCGCCGGACTGTCGCTTGACACGATCAAGTTTGCCGGCATGCGCGGCAAGGGTCCGGGGCACGCCCTGCGCGGTGCCTGGCAGCTCGTTAGCGGTCTCTTTAAGTGCCTTGGCATTGTGGCGCGCATGCGCCCCTCGGCAGTGCTTGGCATGGGCGGTTATGTCACCGTACCGGGAGGATTTTGCGCCGCGCTCCTGCGTGCGCCGCTCGTGCTCATGAATAGTGACGCGGCCCTGCTTTTGTCCAATCGCATGCTCTGGCCTCTGGCCAGCAGGGTGCTCTTTGGATTGCCCGGTCCGGCCGCGCACGCCAGCAAGGCGGCCTGGAGCGGCTGTCCGGTGCGCGCCAGCATTACCGCCATCGCGGCACCCACTGAGCGCTTTGCACAGCGCACCGGTCCCCTGCGGCTTCTCGTCATTGGCGGCAGCCTTGGAGCTGCCAGCCTGAACGCGGCACTTCCCGCGGCTCTCGCTCTCATCGCAGCCGATGCCCGGCCGCTCGTCACGCATCAGGCTGGGGCAGCCCACCTGGAGTCGCTCGTGGCGAGCTATCGGGCGGCCGGTGTCGAGGCCGAAGTGCTTTCTTTCATCGCCGACATCGCCAGTCGCTATGCCCAAGCCGATGTCGTGCTGTGTCGCGCCGGCGCCATGACGGTCAGCGAGCTGACCGTCGCCGGAGTGGCGAGTCTGCTTGCGCCCTTGACGGTATCGACCACCAGCCATCAGCGCGACAACGCGCGCTATCTCGAGCATGCCGGTGCTGCCCTCTATCTGGCGCCCGAGCAGCTCGCAGCGCCCGTACTGGCCCAACTGATCGCCGGCTTGACGCGTGCCCGGCTGCTCGACATGGCGACCAAGGCGCGTGCGCTTGGCAAACCCGATGCGGCACAGACCGTAGCCGGCGTACTTGAGGGCGTTGCGAGGAATCGGGGTCGGGCATGAAGCACAAGGTCAAGAATATCCACTTCGTGGGAGTTGGCGGCTCGGGCATGAGCGGTATTGCCGAAGTGCTCGCCAATCTCGGCTTTGGCGTGAGCGGCTCGGACATGGCGAGCAACGCCACTACCCGCCGCCTGGCCGGCCATGGCGTGCGCGTGCTGCACGGTCACGATGCCGCACACGTTGCCGGTGTCGATGCGATCGTCGTCTCGAGCGCTGTGCGGGCCGACAATCCCGAGGTTCTGGCCGCCCGTGCGCGGCGCATTCCGATCGTGCCGCGCGCGGTGATGCTCGCCGAACTGATGCGTTTAAAGCGCGGCATCGCCATTGCCGGGACCCACGGCAAGACCACCACAACGAGCCTGGTTGCGTCGGTGCTGGCGCAAGGCGGACTCGACCCGACCTTTGTGATCGGCGGTCTGCTGAACTCGGCCGGTACCCATGCACGTCTGGGCATGGGTGAATTCATCGTCGTCGAGGCCGATGAATCCGACGCCTCCTTTCTCAATCTGCTGCCGGTGATGGCGGTCATCACCAATATTGACGCTGATCATATGGAGACCTACGGCCACGATTTCGCGCGCCTGCGTCAGGCCTTTGTCGAGTTTACCCAGCGTCTGCCCTTCTATGGCACGGCCGTACTGTGCCTGGATGACGCGCACGTGCGCGAGATCATGCCCTTCATCTCCAAGCCGCTCACCACTTACGGATTCCATCCGGAGGCCCAGGTACGGGCCCATGACCCGCTGGCGGTCGGCACCTGCATGCATTTTCGGGTAACGCGCCAGAATGGCGTGACCCTGCCGCCGCTGGATGTCGTGCTGAACCTGCCGGGCCTGCATAACGTTCAGAACGCGCTGGCTGCCATCGCGGTGGCGACCGAGCTCGGAGTCGAGGACGCGGCGATCTGCATCGCGCTCGCCCAGTTCACCGGTGTCGGCCGGCGTTTTCAGCGGGCCGGTGAATTCAATGCACCGCGCGGTGGCAGCTACACGGTGATCGATGACTACGGCCACCATCCGGCCGAGATGGCGGCCACCCTCGCTGCGGCCCGTGGCGCCTATCCGGGCCGGCGCATCGTGCTGGCCTACCAGCCGCACCGCTTCACCCGCACGCGTGACCTCTTCGAGGATTTCGTGCAGGTACTGTCGACGCCGGACGTGCTGCTGCTCAACGAGGTCTATCCGGCCGGTGAGGCCCCGATTGTGGCCGCCGACGGACGGGCGCTGGCCCGCGCGGTGCGCGTGGCCGGTCGAATAGAGCCGATTTTCGTCGATGAGATCGAACGTCTGCCGCAGGCCATCGTCGACGTCGTCGAGGACGGCGACGTGGTCATCACCATGGGGGCCGGCTCGATCAGCTCGGTGCCGGCCAAACTGCAGGAGCTGGGGTCATGAGCGCAAGCCTGCTCCCATCGAGCTTCGGGCGCGTCGCAGTCCTGATGGGCGGCCTGTCGGCCGAGCGGGAGATTTCGCTGCTCTCCGGAACCGGCGTGCTGCAGGCGCTGCAGTCGCGCGGCATTGATGCCCATCGTGTCGATCCCGGGGTCGATGGGCTCGCGCAGTTGCAAGCCGGCCAGTTCGCGCGCGCCTTCATCGCCCTGCACGGTCGTTTCGGCGAGGATGGTGCCATTCAGGGCGCACTGGAGACGCTCGGCATTCCCTACACGGGTAGCGGGGTGATGGCGTCCGCGATAGCCATGGACAAGGTCTTTACCAAGCGCGTCTGGCAGACCCATGGTCTGCCGACACCGCGCTGGCGCGAGCTGACGGCGGGCACGCGGCTCATCGAGATTCCCGACGATCTTGGGCTACCCCTGATAGTCAAACCACCTCACGAGGGCTCGACGCTTGGCGTGACGCGAGTGCGCGGCTACTCGGAAATGCAGGATGCTTTCCGTCTGGCTGCCCAGTACGATGACGTGGTGATGGCCGAGGAATTCGTCGCCGGTCGCGAGCTGACAGTGAGCATCATCGGCGGTGGCCACAGCGCCCGCGCGCTGCCGATCATCGAGATCGTCGCGCCAGAGGGCGACTACAACTACCAGAACAAGTATTTCAGCGACGACACCCGTTACCTGTGTCCGGCACCAGTCGATGCAGCTCTTGGCGCGCACATTCAGGACATCGCAGTGCGCGCCTTCAATGCCATCGGCTGCGAAGGCTGGGGACGCGTGGACGTGATGCTGCGCGAGTCCGACAACGCGCCCTTCCTGCTCGAAGTCAATACTTCGCCCGGCATGACAGGACACTCGCTGGTGCCAATGGCGGCACGCGCGGTCGGCCAGAGTTACGAGGATCTTTGCGTGGCGATCCTTGCCTCGGCGAGCCTGAAGATCCGGCGCGCGGGCAAGAGTGAAGCGGCCCATGTGGAATAGCCCGCGCGCGCTCAATGCGGCAGCCGCGACGATCACCCTCGTGGTGCTGGTCGTTTCGCTGGGCGTGGCCGTGCACTGGCTCACGCATCGCCCCATGTTCGTGTTGCGCATCATGCGAGTCGATGCCGAGGCGGGCAGCCTGCACCACGTCAATGCCGCCACGGTGCGGGCAATTGCACTGCCGGCTGTGCACGGCAACTTTTTTACGGTCAATCTTGCGACCGTGCGCCAGGCCTTCGAGACGATCTCCTGGGTACGACATGCGCGGGTGCGCCGCGAGTGGCCCAATCGCCTGGTGGTCAAGATCGAGGAGCACGAGGTGCTTGGGATCTGGAACCAGGATCGGCTGCTCAATACCTTTGGCGAAGTGTTCACGGCCAATCTCGCTGAAACCGAGGGCGGCTTGCCGCTGTTCTACGGTCCTGACGCCGGTGCCGCGGACGTACGCCAGCGTTATGGCGATCTGTCGGCCTGGTTTGCCGAAGTGGGACTAAAGCCCATCGAACTCGCGCTCTCGGCTCGCTATGCCTGGACCGTGCGCTGCGACAACGGCAGTGCCAGCGGGTTGATCGTCGAGCTCGGTCGCGAAGTCGACGGCAATACGCTACGCGAGCGCGTGGCGCGGCTGCTGGCTGCCTATCCGGAAGTCCATGCGCGCTGGCCCCACGTGGCTGTGCTGGATCTGCGCTACCCGAACGGCTTTGCTCTGCGCGATGAGGTGCGCGAGGAGCGCCCGCGTAGCGACAGCGCGCCAGCTCCCGAAGCGGCACCCGCGACGCAGTCACCTGCCACCCATTCAACACGACGTCCCAGGCCGGCAGCCACGCGCGCCGCGCTAAACCCATGGAGTCAGACCGCATGAACAACAAGGCGTCGCAGCGATGACCAAGGAATTCAAGGACCTGATAGTCGGGCTCGACATCGGCACCTCGAAGGTGGTGGCGGTGGTCGCTGAACTGCAGGCCGATGGACAGTATCAGGTGATCGGTCTGGGGCAGCATGAGTCGCGCGGCCTAAAGCGCGGCGTGGTGGTCAATATCGAGGCGACGGTCAACTCGATCCAGCGCGCGCTGGAGGAAGCCGAACTGATGGCTGACTGCAAGATTCACGATGTCTTCACCGGCATCGCCGGCAGTCACATCAAGAGTTTTAACTCAAGCGGCATGGTGGCGATCAAGGACAAGGAAGTCACGGCCAGCGACGTGGCGCGCGTCATTGAAACCGCCAAGGCCGTCAATATCCCAGGCGATCAGCAGATGCTGCACGTGCTCGCCCAGGAATTCATGGTCGATGGTCAGGAAGACGTCCGCGAGCCGCTGGGCATGAGCGGCATGCGTCTCGAGGTCAAGGTACACATCGTTACCGGGGCGGTGAGCGCGGCCCAGAACATCGTCAAGTGCGTGCGCCGCTGCGGCCTTGAAGTGCACGACCTGATCCTGCAGCCGCTCGCCTCGAGCCTGGCGGTCCTGACCGACGACGAAAAGGAACTGGGTGTGGTGCTGGTTGATATCGGCGGCGGTACTACCGATATCGCGATTTTTACCGGCGGCGCGATCCGCCATACGGCAGTGATTCCGATCGCCGGCGACCAGATCACCAACGACATCGCGATGGCCCTGCGCACCCCGACCTCGGACGCTGAGGACATCAAGATGCGCCACGGCGTGGCCAAGCAGACCCTGTCCGATCCCGAAGCGATGATCGAGGTGCCCGGTATTGGCGAGCGCGGTCCGCGCACGCTGTCGCGCCAGGCGCTGGCGGCGGTGATCGAACCGCGCGTCGAAGAGCTGTTTGTTCTCGTTCAGCAGGTGGTGCGCGAGTCGGGATACGAGGAACTCCTGACTTCCGGCGTGGTACTGACTGGCGGGACCGC
>CAJCHO010000046.1 GCA_903970145.1 Mycobacteriaceae bacterium
GGTTCGAGCCCCTCAGCACCCACCATTTCTCAGTAGTACCCCAGGATCCGGGAAGCGTTCCCGGTACCTGCCGTTGGCGCCCGTATGCCGCGCCCCCAAATGAGTACTAGAATGAATTTATGGACGATCGCCGCTTCGTGCTGAGCCTGCTCGATCTGCCCGCAGCGAAATTTGCTGCGCACGGCAGGATTGATGGATGGGTGCGCGGAAACATTCTCTGTATCCAGGCGACGGGACCATTCAACCGCGAGATGGTTGAAGAGTATTTCGCCGCCAGGCGGGCCATTGTGGAGCGCTGGAAGCCCAGCAGTGCCATCGGCACGCTGGTGGTCTTCGAGGAGAGCATGATCTTCGGAATCGAGGCGTTCAAGGCCTTCGAAGAGACGATCCGCCGCGGCGTTCCATTCGCCGCGAAGACCTGTGCAGTAGCCTGGGTGGCCACGCCGGCGGTCGAAGGCTTCTCGATCATGCCCGACAAGATGGCCGAGCTGTTTCGACGCTATTCGCGCGTGCCGTTCCGCTTTTTCGAAGATGAGGAAGAGGCGCGTGCGTGGGTCGAGAGCGAGATCGCGCAGCAGCTTTCCTAGCGGAATTCCTAGTCCCGGCCGTGCACTTGGGTGGCTTGCTCGCTTGTGCTACAATCGCGCCCCTAGGTGATGTTGGTGCGCCGCAGGCATTCGGCTCTACCGCCGTTATGCGCTGGATTAAGCAGTTCTGGAGTGGTAGTTCAGTTGGTTAGAATACCGGCCTGTCACGCCGGGGGTCGCGGGTTCGAGTCCCGTCCACTCCGCCAACCCATCAGATCCATTCGGGTTTCCGGGCAATCCGGGATTACACCCCAAAAAATACCAGTGAAGTGCCAATGTTCAGCAGGCGCGATTGACGCGACAGCTTTGCGCAGCGCACGATAGCCAGCGCGAATAGTCATCGAGCCGTTTGAGCGGCCCCACGCGACCAGACATGCACAACGAACGAGTGCGGAAGTCCTCGGTGCCAGGATATGTGAGATTGGCAGCGAGCCTTGCTATTGCAAGCATTGCATTGCATTGCCTGCCCGGCACCTGTGCGGATCAGTTTGATATTGTCTATCCGCGGGTGACGGGCGAAGCGGATCCACGCGCCGCGTACGTACTGGCCGTCCTGGATCTAGCGATGCGAAAGGTCCATGCCCAATACACCGTCCGCGCGTCCAGCGAAATCATGGAACGTGGCCGTGCCCTGCACGAGCTTGGAGATTCCAGCTCCATCAACTTGTACTGGACCAGCATGGGGGACGCTGCCGAGCGCGATTTGCGTGCTGTGCGCGTTCCGCTAACGCGCGGCCTGCTCGGTCTGCGGGTGCTCGTGATCCGTGGTGACCGGCAGGTGGATTTCGAGCGCATCGATACTCTGAACCAACTGCGCCCCAAGCTGGGCGGCCAGGGCCTTGGGTGGATTGACACCCAGATTCTGCTTAACGCGGGTCTGCAGGTAGAGACTTCCCGATACGATCTGCTTTTCTCTATGGTCCAGGCCGGGCGCCTCGACTATTATCCGCGCGGCGTCCTTGAGGCCTATACCGAACTGGACGTGCGTCACCAGTCCGATCCCGATCTGACGGTCGAGAAGCACCTCTTGCTGGCCTATCGCTCCGACTGGCTGTTCTTTACAAATAAGCACGACGAAAAACTAGCGCATGCGATCGAAACCGGACTCGCGCTTGCCTATCGTGACGGCAGTTTTCAGCGTCTATTCGCCTCACATCCGGTGATCCAGGAAGCGTTAAAGAGGGCCGGCTTGGACACTCGCCGGATGATTCACCTCGACAACCCTTTTCTATCGGATGCCGACCGGGCCATACCCGAGAGCTACTGGATGACCCACTAGAGGGAGCAGTCCGTCTTGACTAGGAGGGCGTGCCGAGCGTGAAAAACACGCGCGTCCCACGTCCCATTTGTGCCTCTATCCAGACACGGCCACCATGGCGCTCGATGATGCGCTGCACCGTGGCAAGTCCGATCCCGATTCCTTCGAACTCACTGGCCGGATGCAGTCGCTGGAATGGCTTAAACAGCTTGGCGGCGAACTGCATGTCAAATCCAACGCCGTTGTCGGTCACGCTGTAAACCGTTTCGCCGGCACTCTCCTCAGCACTGAGTTCGATTCGCGGGAAAGGCGAGGGCTTGGTGTACTTGAAGGCATTGCCAAGCAGGTTTTGCAGTACCAAGCCCAAGGCCGCGGCATCGCCAGTGACCTGCAGGTCTGGCGCGACTACCCAGCTCACTTCCCGGCCACCGCCCGCCTCGGTAATCTCGCCGATTGCGGTTCGCGCGAGCGCGCTCAGATCGGTGGGACCTACCTGGAGCGCAGTGTTCGAATGGCGGGCGAGACCGAGCAGAGATTCGATCATGCTGCTCATGCGCTTGCAATTGGAGAGCACCCGCTCAAGGTGACTTGCCGCAGGCGCCGGCAGCTCACCCAGTTCGTCTGCAAGCGCGTGCGCAAAGCCATCGATTGCGCGCAAGGGCGCGCGTAGATCGTGCGACACCGTGTAGGTAAAGGCATCGAGATCGCGTGTGCGCACGGCGACCTGCTGTTCGAGGTCTTCCGCCAATTTCTTGAGAGCAGCTTGCGCGGTCCGCAATGCCGTCAGATCGAACAGGGCAATTACGTCACGCGGCCCTTGGCCAAGATCGACGCGCACCGCGTTCAGGGACAGGATCGCGGTGTCAGCGCCCTTGCGAATGCTGATTTCGTGCTGGCGCACGCTGCCGTGGGTGGCGAGCTGCTGGCGCAGTCGAAGCTGGCTTTCATGGTCAGGCACCAGATGCAGGTCCTGAGCAGTCCGGTTGAGGAGCTCGTGCGCAGTGGTTGACAGAAGTGCTGCGGCTTCCTCGTTGGCAGCCTCGATCTTTCCGCTGGTCGGGTCGATCGTCACCAGCGGAATCGGAATTACATCGTACACGTCACGAAGGTCTGTCCTCGCGACCTGCTGGCGCGCCCATAGCGCTTCATATACCGCCATGGCTGCGCCGCCAGCAAGGATCAATACGGACACCGGATGCGTGGCGAAGCGACTCCACTCTAGACCGTCGATCAGCCAGGCGACCAGCATCGCGCACGTCTGCAGGCCCATCGCGGCCGCCGTGACTGCGTAACCCATGAGCCTGCCGGCCCGGTAGGCCAACCACAAGCAGCAGCCGGCCAGCAGGGAGCTTGCGCAGGCAATGACGAAGTACGAGGTGATCGGTGCGCCGAGGTAGATCCCGGCCCCGATTACTGCTATCGCGACAGTGGCGAGGCTTATCAGCCAGTGCCGCATGGCCATCGACTTGCGCTGCGGTGCAAGAAGGTTCAGTGCACCGACGACCAAGAAGGCTTCGGCGAGAATGTCCAGTGCCAGGCTGGTGCGCGCCATGAGCGGCGATGCGGGGCCAGGCAGAGCGGCAAGCAAGGCCAGAGCAAGCAGGCCCGCCATCGCACCCCAGTACAGAAAATAGGTTTCTGAGCGAGCCCTAAGCCAAAAGTAGAGCAGCAAAAGCCCGCTCAGCAGATAGACCGATATTCCGAGGAAAGCTAGTTCAGGCAGCAGGGTGGATTCAGTGCCGGCCATGAGACTCGGGACTGACCCGACCGGACGCAAGGACGCAGTGGGACGCCGGCAGATCACGGGATCGCATGGCCGCCCAGACAGGGGGATGCAGGGAGCGATGCAGGGACGCGCGGCGCTGACTTTTCATGTGTTCCGAGATTAAAGGCTAAGTCCCTGCAATTTTCAATATGTACAGCGGGCTCGCTGTGGTGTTTTGATCTCCGGTGACGATTGGGCCTTGCTGGCCGCGTTGTGGTGCGGTGTTTGCGGCCGAGCCCGTCGGACGGACTCGCCAATAGGTTAAAATGGCAGTCTTACGGCTCGAAGGCTAGTGGTCGAGTCGCGAGACTGTTGGGGGCGGACGGGAGTTTGCCTCTTTTGTTGTGGCCCTGGCGCGATCGTAGCAGCAGATCCGCCGCGCGCCTTCCGAGGTAATTTAATGCTCGACTATATCCGCAGTCACCAGCGCTTGATGTTCCTAGTGCTCTTGCTGGTCATCTCGCCCCCGTTCGTATTTTTCGGAATCTCGAGTTCCCTCAAGTTCAACGGCGATTCCGACGCCTATGCCACGGTCGCGGGTCGCGCGATAACTCCGGGTGAATTCCATGAGGCACAGCTGCGCCAGGCCGAGCAACTGCGGGCACGGCTCGGGGCGCGCTTCGACATGAAGATGCTCGACTCCAAGGAGATGCGCCAGGCGATCCTCGATAACCTGATATCGGAGCGGGTCATGCAGGCCGCAACCACGCGGGAACGCCTGTTTGTCTCGAATCGCCAGGTATCCGAGGCTTTGCGCGACGACCCGACCATTCAGACCCTGTACGGACCGGACGGCAAACTTGACGAGGCGCGTTATGACCAGTTGCTCAACGCGAACGGCAAGACACGCGATGGTGTGTTCGAAGACACACGCCGTTCGATGCTGATCAATCTGGTTGGCGGGACTGTGTCGCACTCAAGTCTGACACCCAAGGCGCTGTTAACGCAGCTCGATTCCCTGCTCGCCCAGTCGCGCGAAGTCGAGGAGTTGGACTTCCATCCGGACGCCTACCGTGCGACCGTGACGATCACCGATGAACAGATCGCGAAATACTATGCCGACAACGCCAAGGTGTTCGAGCTGCCCGAGCAGGTCGACGTTCAGTACCTGGTGTTCGATCAGCACCAGGTCGCGGCCGGTCTGAAAGTCAGTCCGGAGGAGGTCAGCGCGCTCTACAAGCAGAATCTGGCCCGCTATACGACCCTCGACGAGCGCCGCGCCAGTCATATTCTAGTCGCCGTAGCCAAGGACGCGACGCCTTCG
>CAJCHO010000047.1 GCA_903970145.1 Mycobacteriaceae bacterium
AGTTTCCAACAGCTACTTTCCAGCAACAGCATTTACAACATCTTCCAGCACTTGCGAGTCAACTTGGCGTCCCCACGGGGATTCGAACCCCGGTCGCCACCGTGAAAGGGTGATGTCCTAGGCCTCTAGACGATGGGGACAGTGACCTGTCGTACAGCGAGATGCGACCTGCAAACGCCGTACAGCCTGTAGTTCGTTGGTGGAGGTAAGCGGGATCGAACCGCTGACCTCTTGCATGCCATGCAAGCGCTCTCCCAGCTGAGCTATACCCCCAACAAAGAAGCGGGATTCTAGCAAATTTCGGTGCTTTTTGTAAACCGGCCGACGGGCGTCCCCGGCTACAGCTTGCTTGAGTACCCTCCCCCACCGGGGGTCTCTACGACGAAAACATCCCCTGGAGCCATTTCGGTGCTGGCGACATGCGCCAGGACCTGTGTCGAGCCGTCGCTGCGAATCACATAGTTGCGCCCGACCTGTCCGTGCTTTCCGCCCGCCATGCCGAAGGGAGGCAGGATGCGGTTGTTCGAGAGAATCGCAGCAGTAGACGCCTCAAGAAAGCGAATCCTGCGGATCGCGCCATCGCCACCGCGCCAGCGACCGTCGCCCCCCGAACCAACACGGATGGCGAAGCTTTCCAGGCGCACCGGATAGCGAAACTCAAGCACTTCCGGATCGGTCAGGCGTGAGTTGGTCATGTGGGTCTGAACCACGTCAGTACCGTCAAACCCCTCGCCGGCCCCGGAACCGCTGGCGATGGTTTCATAGTACTGGTAGCGTGAATTGCCGAAGGTAAAGTTGTTCATGGTTCCTGCCGACGAGGCCATCACACCGAGCGCCCCGAAGAGCGCGTTGGTGATGCAACTGGACGTCTCGACGTTTCCCGAGACTACCGACGCCGGGAAATGCGGACTCAACATGGATCCGGGGGGGATGATGACTTTGAGCGGCTTGAGGCAGCCGGCGTTCAGCGGGATGTCGTCATCAACGAGACACCGGAAAACGTAAAGAACCGCTGCCATGCAGACAGCCGAGGGCGCATTGAAGTTATTGGTCTGCTGCGGCGAGGTGCCGGTGAAGTCGATAGTTGCTTCGCGTCTGGCATGATCCACCCGAACGACGACGCGAATCACGGCGTCGTTATCCAGGCGGCAGGTAAATTCGCCATCCGCGAGCGCCGTGATGACGCGGCGCACCGCTTCCTCGGCATTGTCCTGGACATGCTGCATGTAGGCCTGAACGACATCCAGCCCGAAGTGCGCCACCATGCGACGCAGTTCTTCCACACCCTTCTGATTGGCCGCCACCTGCGCGCGCAGATCGGCCAGGTTCTGGTCGGGATTGCGCGCAGGGTAGCGTGCCGCACTGAGCAGTTCGCGCATCTGGCTCTCACACATCAGGCCAGTCTTACCGTCGACCAGCAAGACGTTGTCGATCAGCACCCCTTCTTCTTCGACGGTTGTCGAATCCGGTGGCATCGAACCTGGCGTCGTGCCGCCGATGTCGGCGTGGTGTCCGCGTGAGCCCACGTAGAAGAGCACGTCTATCCCATCCGCATCGAACACCGGCGTGATGACGGTGACGTCGGGCAGATGCGTTCCGCCGTGGTAGGGATCGTTGAGCGCAAACACATCGCCTGGATGCATTTTCCCGGCGTTCTCGACGATTACCGTCTTGATGCTCTCACCCATCGATCCGAGATGAACCGGCATGTGGGGCGCGTTGGCGATGAGATTGCCTGTCGCATCGAACAATGCGCAGGAGAAGTCGAGGCGTTCCTTGATGTTCACCGAGTGGGCGGTGTTCTGCAGTCTCAGGCCCATCTGCTCGGCGATCGACATGAAAAGATTATTGAAGACCTCCAGCATGACGGGGTCCGCCGATGTACCCATGGCTCGGGTCGTGCTTCTGGCTACGACGCGCGTGAGTACCAGATTGTCTTCGGGGGTGACGTCAGCTTGCCAACCCGGTTCTATGATCGTGGTCGCGTTCGTTTCGGCGATGATCGCAGGGCCAGCCACGACGTCGCCAGTGCGCATCTCGGCACGGCGATAGAGCGCCGCCGGATGCCACTGCCCCCCGGAAAATAGCCGCACGTCGCGCGCAGCCTGCAGCGGACCCAGGCGCGCAGGTAAGACAGCAGCGGGAGGTGGTGCATGAGAGGCGCCCCCCACCGCTTCGACGGATACCGCCTCGGCAATCAGAGCGCGTGCGGGCATGAGAAACGAAAAGCGCTTGCGATAGGACGATTCAAACTCCTCGACCATCGCCGCCAGATCCGCAAAGCGAACGGTCAGCGTGGTATCGGTACCCTCGTAGCGCAGGTGAACACGCCTGTGGAGGAGGATCTGCGCGGCGTCGAGCCCCTGATCGCACAATTGGCTGGAGACAAGCTTGCCGAGATCGGTAAGCACCCCGTCGAGTTGGGCGAGGGAGTCCGCTTCGAGCTTTAATTCGACGCTGCGCTCACGCATGGCTACCTGATCGGCCAGACCCATCCCGTAGGCTGAGAGAACCCCGGCTAGCGGGTGCACGAATATTCGCGACATACCCAGCGCATCGGCAACCAGACAGGCGTGCTGGCCGCCTGCACCACCAAAGGTAGTGAGCACATACTCGGTGACATCGTGTCCGCGCTGAACGGAAATCTGCTTGATCGCGTTGGCCATGTTATTGACCGCGATCTGAACAAAACCCTCGGCGATGCGCTCGCGACTGTGTACCTGGCCAGTAGCCGCCGAGACAGTGCGCGCCATCTCGTCAAACTTTGCTTCGACGACCTCGGCGCCGAGAGGCAGATCGGCCGACTCGCCAAAGACGTGGGGGAAGAATTCCGGCTGGATCTTGCCGAGCAAAAGGTTGCAGTCCGTTATGGTCAAGGGGCCGCCGCGGCGATAGCTGGCCGGACCAGGATTCGCGCCGGCCGAGTCGGGTCCGACGCGCATGCGTTGCCCATCAAAATGCAGCACCGAGCCACCACCGGCAGCCACCGTATGGATGCTCATCATCGGAGCACGCATGCGTACCCCTGCTACCTGGGTCTCGAAGACCCGCTCGAACTCACCCGCGAAGTGCGACACGTCGGTTGAGGTTCCCCCCATGTCGAAGCCGATCACTTTGCCGAACCCGGCCTCCTGGCTGGTGCGCACCATACCGACTATCCCGCCGGCGGGACCGGAAAGGATCGAGTCCTTGCCTTGGAAGAGACGGGCGTCGGTCAGGCCCCCGTTGGACTGCATGAACATCAGGCGGCATCCATCGCCCTGGGGCAGGTCCGCTTCGACCTGATTGACGTAGCGCTTCAAGATTGGTGAAAGATAGGCGTCCACAACCGTGGTATCGCCGCGGGCGACCAACTTCATCAGCGGGCTGACCTCGGAAGATACCGACACCTGCTCGAAGCCGACGGCGCGCGCCAGCGCCGCAGCTCGGGCCTCGTGGATCGGATTGCCGTATGCGTGCATGAACACAATGGCGATCGCGCGAATTCCGGAGTCTCGAGTCGCCTTCAAGTCGGCGACGAGACTGGTCTCATCGAGCGGCTCGATTACCGCGCCGGAGGCGCCGATTCGCTCGGCCACTTCGACGACGCTCGCGTACAGAAGCTCAGGCAGGATGATGTGGCGCTCGAACAGGCGCGGTCGATTCTGGTAGGCGATGCGCAGGGCGTCGCGAAATCCGCGCGTGATGAATAGCACCGTCGGCTCACCCTTGCGCTCCAGTAGCGCATTGGTGGCAACGGTTGTGCCCATCTTTACGACGTCAATGAGCCCCTCAGGAATCGGCTGCCCGCGAGGCACACCGAGCAGATCATGAATTCCGGCAATCGCCGCGTCGCGGTACTCGCCGGGACTCTCCGAGAGCAGCTTGCGCGTGACAATGACGCCATCAGGTCGACGCGCGACGATGTCGGTAAATGTGCCGCCCCGGTCAATCCAGAACTGCCACTGGGGCGCGCCGCCCGGCAGGCTGTTGCCCACAATGCTCATGGCGCTGCCGACCCGGCAGCGCGTCGTGCCTCGGGTTCCCGCGTCATCTGCGCCGGGCCTGGAGCTCTGTTAGGCATGTCTTTCACCTTCCTTTTGACAGACATCGTCCCGGGGTCGGGAATTTCATTAAGACATTTTATATACAAATCGTTGACATTTTGCAAATTTGATCGATACACTGAGACTTGTCGATTCGGACTGCGCGTGGCGCCCCTGCCGGGCGCCACGGGGTGGTCCCCTAGACGCGTGTAACGGGAGAGAACATGGTCGCAGCGAACCTGAAACGACTGCTGGTGCTGGCCCTGCTGGTAGTGACTGGCCAGGGCGCGTTTGCGCAGCAGGAGATCCGCATTGGCGTCATCTATCCGCTCACCGGCGCCGCCGCCTCAACCGGGGCCGAGCTCAAGAATGCACTGGAACTCGCCACCGACATCATCAACAACGGCGCCAAAGGCATTCCCGACCAGCCGTTTGCCAGCGGGGGCGGTCTGTCCGGGCTGGGCGGCGCGCACATCAAGCTGGTTTTTGCCGACCATCAGGGCAATCCGCAGGTCGGGGCGGCCGAGGCCGAACGACTGATTACCCAGGAAAAGGTCGTAGCCCTGATCGGCTGCTACAACAGCAACGTTACGCAAACCGCCAGCCAGATGGCCGAGCGCTACAAGATCCCTTTCCTGAATCCGGAATCGTCGTCGGCCACGCTCACCGCGCGCGGTTTCAAGTGGTTCTTTCGCACCACGCCGCATGACGATCTCTTCGTTGCCAACTTCTTCGAATTCCTCAAGGAGCTAAAGGAGAAAAAGAAGATCGACGTCAGGCAAATCGGTCTATTCAATGAGAATACGCTTTGGGGTACCGAGACGACCAAGCTTGAAACGAGGTTCATCGAGCAGCACGGCTACAGTCTCGCCGCTTCGGTCACCTATCCAGCCAAGAGTACCCAGCTTACCTCCGAAGTCCAGACGCTCAAGGCCGGGAACCCCCAGGTGATCATGCAGTCGTCGTATCTCGGCGATGCTCTGTTGTCCATGAAGACCTACAAGGAGCTTGGGCTTGCGCCTGACATGATCCTCGCCAACGATGCCGGATTCTCGGATAGCGAATTCATCAAGACACTCGGCAAGGATGCTAACTATGTGATTAGCCGCGAAGTCTGGTCGCTCGATCTCGCAAAAAACAATCCGCTGATCCGTCAGGTAAACGATCTCTATTTAGGTCGCTACAACACGAACTTCACCGGCAACTCGGCACGCACCTTTACGGGTCTGATAGTCATGGCCGACGCGATCAATCGCGCTGGCTCAACTGATCCGGAAGCAATCCGCCGCGCACTGGCTGAGACCAACCTGCCGGGTAGCAAACTGATCATGCCGTGGAAGGGGGTCAAGTTCGATGCCACGGGTCAGAACCAGCTTGGCGCCGGGATCCTGGTCCAGATCATCGATGGCAGTTATGTCACGGTCTGGCCATTTGAGCTTGCCACGCATGAGGTCGTCTGGCCGATGCCCAAATGGGATCAACGCAGGTGAGCAGCCCGACAACTCTCACTCGCCCGCCCGGCTAGTGTCGACCACCATTATCGTCCAGTCGCTCGCCTCGGGCCTATTGATCGGCCTGATCTACGCGCTCGTCGCCATCGGGCTCACCATCATCTTTGGCGTGATGGACATCGTCAATTTCTCGCACGGCGAATTCCTGATGCTTGGCATGTACTCAAGCTTCTGGCTCTATTCGCTCCTGCACCTGGACCCTCTCATTACCCTGCCGCTGACTGCTCTGACCCTGTTTGCGATCGGTGCTGCCATCTATCGAATCGTGATCCGGCGCATCACCGATGCGCCCATGCTCTCGCAGATCTTCACAACTTTCGGACTGATGATCCTTCTGCGTGGCCTCGCACAGTTTTTCTGGAAGCCGGATTTCCGCATGATCGACAAACCCCTCGTCGCCGGGACCCTGACGCTGGGCGAGATCCAGCTCGGACGTCCCCAGGTCGTGGCGGCGATTGGAGCCATCGTGACCACCTCGGCCGTGTGGCTCTTTCTGACTAAAACCAAAGCGGGTGCCTCACTCGAGGCAACTGCCGCCGACAAGGAAGCGGCACGACTGATGGGCATCGACTCGCAAAAGATGTTTGCACTCGCCTGGGGAATTGGGGCAGCCTGCGCGGGCATAGCCGGGGCGATGCTCTCGACCTTTTTCCCAATCTTCCCGGAAGTCGGCGCGAACTTCATCCTGATCGCTTTCGTGGTGGTCAATCTTGGCGGATTTGGAAGCGTTGTAGGTGCGTTCTGGGCCGGCATACTAGTAGGTGTTGTCGAAGTCATGGGCGGCCTTATCCTCGGGCCGCAGTACAAGCTCGGCGTCGTGCTGGCGCTGTTTCTGCTAGTGCTCATGGTCCGCCCTCAGGGACTCATGGGACGCGCATGAGGACCGGTCTTGGCAAACCCCACCGGCTCCTGGCGCTGGTGCTCGTACTCCTGGCCCTGGCTCTGCTGCCAGTCTTCGTTACCGATCCCGCGCGCCTGAACTCAATCATCCTGATTCTCATGGCCGCGCAGCTCGGTGTCGCCTGGAATATTGTTGGCGGCTATGCCGGCCAAATTTCGCTCGGTCATGCCGCCTTCTTCGGGATCGGCGCCTATACTTCAACGCTCTTGATGATCCGCTGGCAGATCAATCCCTGGCTCGGCATGCTCGCCGGTGGGTTCATCGCAGCCCTGGTGAGCCTGCCCATCGGCTGGTCGTGCTTTCGCCTGCGCGGCCACTACTTCGCGATGGCGACGATAGCAGTCGCCGAGATCGTCCAGATGGTGTTCACCAACTGGGAATTTGCCGGCGCCGCCGTTGGATTGAGCCTGCCGTTCGAGCGCGAGGGATGGCTGGTACTGGTCTTCTCCAGCAAGCCGCCCTACTACTACCTTTCCCTAGGCCTCTTATTGGCCAGTCTTGCCGTGACGTACGCAATCGAGCGTAGCTACCTCGGGCTTTACCTGCGAGCCATCAAGGATGAATCAGACGCCGCGCAGAGCCTGGGCGTCGACCTCGGTCGCTACAAGCAGGTGGCACTCGCGCTCTCAAGCTTTCTCACCGCCCTCGGTGGCAGCCTGTACGCGCAGAAAGAACTCTATATTGACCCGGCCTCGGTGCTCTCGACCGGCCTGTCAATCAAGATGGCTCTGGTGGCGATCCTGGGGGGCGTAGGAAATTTGCTTGGACCGGTCGCAGGTGCCACCGTACTGACGCTCCTCGAGGAGGGTTCGCGAATCGCATTTGGGGGAAGCGGGCGCGGCACCGATCTGGTGGTCTACGCGCTCTTGATCATCGCGATCGCGGTCTACTATCCCGCCGGCATCCTTGGTTGGCTAGCTTCGCGCCTGAAGCGGCGGCCACCGACTGAGGGAGTAAAGCCGTGAAGCGCCTGCGCGTCTCGCAAGTGAGTAAACGCTTCGGTGGGCTCTTTGCCAATGAAGACGTCTCGTTCGACGTGGCGCCGGCAAGCATCGTCGGATTGATCGGGCCCAACGGCGCCGGCAAGACGACGCTCTTTAACTGCGTAGCCGGGGTTCTCAAGCCCACCAGCGGCAGCATCTGGCTGGGCGAGCAGCTAATCTCAGGCCTGCGACCCGAACAGTGCGCGCGTCACGGGATTGCGCGGACCTTCCAGGTAGCCAAGACCTTTTCCAGCATGAGCACCCTTGAGAACGTCATGGTCGGCGCACTGTTGCATCAGCGCAGCATGCGCACCGCCCGCGACACCGCTAGAGACGCGCTCGAGCTGGTCGGGCTTTTGCCGAAGGCCGAGAGCGCCGCAGGGGCGCTCACTGTCAGCGAGCAGCGCCGCCTGGCCTTGGCGCGTGCGCTCGCGACCGGACCGCAAGTCGTGCTGATGGATGAGGTCATGGCGGGCCTGACGCCAACCGAGGTCAAGCAAGCCGTGGAAGTGGTCCTGAAAATCCGTGCGCGCGGCATCGCCTGCCTGATCGTCGAGCACGTCCTCGAGGGCATCATGCCCATCGCCGACCATATCGTCGTACTCGACAATGGCCGCAAGATAGCCGAAGGACCTCCGGCACTCGTGTCGCAGGATCCTGCGGTTGTCGCTGCCTACCTCGGCGCGTGACGATGCTTGACGTCTCCAATCTTCGGGTCAGCTACGGCGGCGTGCCTGCTCTCGCAGGGGTGGATCTCGCAGTATCCGCCGGCAAAATCGTCGCGCTCGTTGGTGGCAATGGCAACGGCAAATCGACGACCCTGCGCGCCCTTGCGGGACTTAATGCTGTCGATACCGGCGATATTCGATTCGATGGTGTGTCGATCAAGCAGGTGCCGGCGCACCGGCGCGTCGCGCTGGGCATTTCGCTGGTACCCGAAGGGCGGCGCCTGTTTGCACGCTTGAGTGTCGAGCGTAATCTCGAACTCGGAGCCTACACGCGCCATGACCGGGCTGAAGTTGCGGTGAGCCTCGAACAGGTCTTCGAGTGGTTCCCGATCCTAAAGCAGCGTCGCAAGCAAGAGGCGGGTACCATGAGCGGTGGGGAGCAACAGATGCTCGCGCTAGGTCGTGGCCTCATGGCGCGGCCCAAACTGCTCATGCTTGACGAGCCGTCCTGGGGTATCGCACCCAAATTTGTCACCCGGCTATTTGACGCAATCCGCAGCGTGAACGCGCGCGGCGTCACGGTCCTGCTGGTCGAACAGAACTTGCACAAGGCGCTAGAGCTGGCAGACTTTGGCTATGTCATCCAGACCGGCCGGATCGTCTTAAGCGGTACCGGCCCCGATTTGCTCAACAACGACGCCGTGCGGCGTGCCTATCTCGGTCTCTGAATAAATATGCGCGTCACGCCCGAAGCCGAGGAGCCAAGGCACTTCCGCCAGGCCTGCCGCGAGGGCAGTTTTACGCTCGCCACGGCAGGTCTTGCACCGGGCTATCTGCAGGCCAACCTCATGGTCGTGCCGGGTGAGGCTGCGGCGGAGTTTCGTCAGTTCTGTGAGCTCAATCCCAAGCCCTGCCCAATCGTCGAGTACCTCGCGAACGGCCGCTTTGCGCCCGATTGCGCGCCCGGTGCCGACCTGCGCAGCGATCTGCCGGGTTATCGCATTTATTGCGACGGCGCTCTGGTGCGCGAGTGCAAGGATATCCGTGATATTTGGCGTGCCGACCTCGCGAGTTTTCTGATCGGCTGCAGCTTTACCTTCGAACATGGGCTTGTTCGTGCCGGAATCCGCCTGCGCCATCTCGAATTGGGCATCAACGTCGCGATGTACAACACCAACATTCCCTGCACGCCGGTCGGAAGATTTCAGGGCAACATGGTAATCAGTATGCGACCGGTTGCGCGCGACGCGCTAGACCGCGTGATCCAGATATCGGCGCGTTACCCCAATTCGCATGGTGCACCAGTTCACGTCGGTGATCCCGCTGCGCTGGGCATAGCCGACATCAATCAGGTCGACTATGGTTCATCGGTGGCTATCGCCGATAACGAGGTGCCGGTCTTCTGGGCCTGCGGCGTGACACCCCAGGCGGTTGCGCTGGCAAGCCGCCTGCCTTTTTGCATCACCCATTCGCCGGGCAAGATGTTCTTGACCGATCTGGCCGAGAGCTAGGCTCGCTCGAGTCAAAGCGCGGCGGCGGCGCGCGCCGCCTGGTCATAGTGGCCCGACAGGCGACGCAGCAGTCGCGCGTGCTCGCCCAGTTGGTCGTTCTCATTGGCATCCGGTGAGATGCTCTCCACGAGGCAGCGCTCGCGCACTTCGCGATAGCGCTCGATTACTGCCCGGCCCTGCTCGGTGGTCGAATAGAAAACTTCCTTGCCCACTCTCTGTCCAGAGACGACTCCAAGGGCAATGAGTTTCTTGAGTGAATAACTGATGACGTGCGTATCCTCGACGTTCTGGATGAGACACAAATCCGCGAGCTTCTTGGCGCGGCCGCGGTGATTCACATGGTGCAGGGTATTGACGTCGGTGATTGCCAGATCGGCAAGCCCCGCAGCCGCCATGCAGCGCACCGCCCAGCGGCTGTAGGCATTCCACGCAATGATCAGCCCGAATTCGAACTCGGAGAGTTCCGGACTCTGTACCGAGACCAGATGGGCCGAAGAAACTATCCCCGTCTTGCTTCGGCGTGATGCGGGGTGCGCAGTCTTGGTCGTCGTCGGTTTCTTGCCGGTCACAGTGGGCTCCTGGGGCCAGGCCCCGAATCAAGCCCATATTGTCGGCAATTTATATACAAATTAAAAGCATTGGTATGGCGCGACGCGCCCGCTAGGCAATTCCCGTGCGCACCCGCTCGATCACGCGCGCCTTGCCAAACAATTCAAGCACTGCATCGACGGAAGGCGTCTGAGCACTTCCGCTGACAAGCACGCGCAGGGGAGCCGCCAGCTGCGGCATTTTCAGACCATGGGCCGCGAGCAGTTCCTTTATCAGAGCCGCAATTTCGGCGCGTTGCCATTCAATCTTGTCGCCCCGTGCTGCGAATTCGGCAAGAACCGGCTTTATTGCCGGCGTGACGTGGGTGGCGATGAGTGCGTGATCCGGTGCGAATGCGCGGTAGAAAAGCATGGCGTTCTGCGCCAGCTGCACAAGCGTCTCGGCGCGGTCCTTGAATAAACCCACCACTGCCGCCAGGGGAATGTCGTCCAGCTCACCCCCGAGCGCCGCTATGCGCGGTGCGATCAGTTCAGCGAGGTCAGCGTCCGAACGTTGCTTGATGTAGTGGTTATTGATCCAGTTGAGCTTCTTGGGATCCCACTGCGCCGGTGAGCGCGAGATATGCTCGGCATCGAACCAGGAAACCAGCTGCTCGCGAGAGAAGATCTCGTCATCGCCATGGCTCCATCCGAGGCGCGCCAGATAGTTCACCAGTGCCTCGGGCAGATAGCCGTCGTCCCGGTACTGCATTACATTGACCGCGCCATGACGCTTGGAAAGCTTCTCGCCATCGGGACCAAGGATCATGGGCACGTGCGCGTAGACCGGCAGTTCGGCACCCAGTGCACTGAGGATGTTGATTTGGCGCGGCGTATTGTTGACATGATCGTCGCCGCGGATGACATGCGATATGCGCATGTCCCAGTCATCGACACAGACGCAGAAATTGTAGGTCGGCGTGCCATCGGCGCGCGCAATGATCAGATCGTCCAGTTCCGCGTTGGCGATGGTGATTACACCCTTGCACAGGTCGTTCCAACTGACTGCGCCATCGATGGGATTGCGAAACCGTACCACCGGTGGCACCCCCGCAGGTATCGCTGGTAGCGTCTTGCCCGGCTCCGGCCGCCAACGCCCGTCATAACGTGGTTTGACACCCTGGGCGCGCTGCTCCTCGCGCATCGCGTCCAGTTCCGCCGGGCTAGCGTAGCAGTGATAGGCGCGACCGTCGGCGAGCATCTCGCCAATGACAGCGCGATAACGCTCCATGTGCCGGGTCTGATAGAACGGCCCTTCGTCGTATCCCAGATCCAGCCAATCCATTGCCTCTAGGATCGCCTCGACCGCTTCCGGAGTCGAGCGTTCGATGTCGGTATCTTCGACTCGCAGCACGAAAGCGCCGGCAAACCGGCGCGCGTAAGCCCACGAAAAAAGCGCCGTGCGTGCGCCACCGAGGTGGAGAAACCCTGTTGGCGAGGGAGCGAAGCGCGTGCGAACGGGTCGGGTCATGACAGTATCGGTGAGGCAGGCGCCGATCGGCGCCGTCTTGCCGATTATAACCGCCGCAAGCGGCGGCCCTCGCTAACGCAGGCTCTGGTTGAGCGCCTCGAGTGCAGCTCTTCCCGGGCAGAGCTCGACGGCCGACAGGCCATTGAGCGGCGTGCGCGAGGTATTGAGATGCTCGTGAAGATCGGCCGCGCCATGGTCGACATAGAGCAGGCCCGTTACGGTCTCGCCCGATGCACCGCGCGTCATCACATGGTCGAGCGCCGCCCCGCGATTGGTGGGATCGTAATCCTGGTGCAACTTGCGCAGGCGCAAGACGGTGCCGTCGTGCTGCTCCACCTCGATCACGCTGCCCGGCTCGTACCCGACCGTGATCTCATCGCGGCTGCTGATGAAATCAATGCGATTGACCGCCTCGTTATGTTCGCGCACGTAGTCATAGCTCTTGGTGCTGCCGCTATGATTATTGAACGCGACACAGGGACTGATGACGTCGATAAATGCCGCGCCCTTGTGGCCGATCGCCGCCTTGATAAGCGGCACGAGCTGCTCCTTGTCACCCGAAAAGCCACGTGCAACGAAGCTCGCACCAAGCTGCAGCGCCATGCCAACCAGATCGATCGGGCTATCACTGTTGACGACGCCGCGCTTGGATTTAGAGCCCTGATCGGCAGTCGCCGAAAACTGCCCTTTGGTCAAACCATAGACGCCATTGTTCTCGACGATGTACACCATATTCACCCCGCGTCGCATGGCGTGGGCAAACTGGCCAAGACCGATCGAGGCGGAGTCGCCGTCGCCCGAGACCCCCATGTAGAGCAGGTCGCGATTGGCGAGCGCCGCGCCAGTCAGCACCGAAGGCATGCGGCCGTGCACGGTATTGAATCCGTGGGAGCTGCCCAGAAAATAATCGGGTGTCTTGGAGCTGCAGCCGATCCCCGAGAGCTTGGCTACGCGATGCGGTTCGACATCCATCTCCCAGCACGCCTGGATGATCGCTGCCGAGATCGAATCGTGGCCGCAGCCAGCGCACAGGGTCGATACCTTGCCTTCGTAGTCGCGGCGCGTAAAGCCGACGGAATTGCGGGCGAGCGTCGGATGATGCAGTCGGGGCTTGGCGAGATAGGTCATGAGTAGGACTTGCCCTTCTTGATCGGGATGACGTTGTCATCGCGCACCCGTTCGCTGATGGCGCGCGTGATGAATCGTCCGGTGATCGGAGTGCCGTCGTAGTGCAGGATCGCAATCAGCCGTGCCGGATCGATCTGCAGTTCGTTGATCAATAGGCTGCGCATCTGGCCATCGCGATTCTGCTCGACCACAAAGATCTGCTGGTGCTGCTCGATAAACGAGGCCACCGCGTCGGAGAACGGGAAGGCTCGTATGCGCAGTGTATTCAACCAGATGCCGCCCTCTTCAAGCGCATCGATCGCCTCCTGCATGGCCGAGCTCGTCGAGCCGAAGTAGATCGCACCCCAACTGCTCTTGCGGCGCGCGCGCCGCACGATCGGCGCCGGCACCAGTTCCTTGGCCGTGTCGAACTTGCGCAGCAGCCGTTCCATGTTGTAAACGTAGTCGGGACCGCGCTCCGAATAACGCGCATAGGCGTCGCGGGTCGTGCCGCGCGTAAAGTACCCGCCGCGACTCGGATGGGTTCCCGGAAGGGTGCGATAAGGAATTCCATCGCCGTCGACGTCGAGGTAACGGCCGAAATCCTGACCGGCTTCGAGTGCGTCAAACCCCATCACTTTGCCACGGTCGTAGGAGCGTTCATCGTCCCAGGTAAAGGGCGCGCACAGGTGCTGGTTCATGCCGATATCAAGGTCGGTCATCACAAAAACCGGCGTCTGCAGGCGTTCGGCCAGATCGAGCGCCGCGGCCGCCTGCTCGAAGCATTCGTGCGGATCTTCCGGGAACAGCAGAACGTGCTTGGTGTCCCCGTGCGAGGCGTAGGCGCATGCCAAGAGGTCCGCCTGCTGGGTACGGGTGGGCATGCCGGTCGACGGGCCACCGCGCTGCACGTTGATGATGGTGACCGGTATCTCGGCGAAATAGGCGAGCCCGATAAACTCGGTCATCAGCGACACGCCGGGCCCGGAAGTCGCCGTGAAAGCGCGCGCGCCGTTCCAGCCGGCGCCGACGACAATCCCGATCGAGGCAATTTCGTCTTCTGCCTGCACGATCGCAAAGCGATGCGAGCCATCGTCGGTGGCGACGCGGTACTTGGCACAGTACTTCTGGAAGGCCTCGGCGAGCGACGACGAAGGTGTGATCGGATACCACGCACAAACCGTCGCGCCACCATAGACGCAGCCGAGCGCGGCGGCAGCATTGCCATCGATGAAAATTCGCTCACCGACCTCGTCGCAGCGACGCACGCCCAGATCGACGAGCCCCATGAGATGTTCGAGCGCATAGTCGCGCCCAAGGTGCAGCGCCTGCACGTTCGAGGCAAGCAGCTTCTCCTTGCCGCGATATTGCTCGGCAAACAGCTTCTCGATGACCTCGGCCTCGATGCCCAGCAGAGCCGAGAGTGCGCCAACATAAATGATGTTCTTGAAGAGTTGCCGCTGGCGCGGATCGTCGTAGGTCGTGTTGCAGATCTGCGTCAGGGGCATGCTGATATTGACAACATCCCTGCGCAGCGCGTCGGCCGGTAGCGGCCGGGTGCTGTCGTAAAAGAGATAGCCGCCCGGCTCGATCTCCTTGAGATCCGCGTCCCAGGTCTGCGGATTCATCGCCACCATCATGTCCACGCCACCACGGCGACCCAGATAGCCCTTCTCGCTCACACGCACTTCATACCAGGTCGGCAGTCCCTGGATATTCGAGGGAAAGATATTGCGCGGGCTGACCGGCACCCCCATACGCAGGATTGCCTTGGCAAACAACTCGTTGGCCGAAGCCGATCCTGAGCCATTGACATTGGCGAACTTGATGACGAAATCGTTGATCGCAGCGAGCTTTTTCACGCAGCCCTCCGCGCCGGGGTGTTGGTCTTGCAGCCGCCGCCGGCATGCGTCATCTCGATGAGGTATTTCTGCATGTCCCAGGCTCCGGTCGGACAACGCTCCGCGCACAGACCGCAATGCAGGCAGACATCCTCATCCTTGGCCATGATGCGCCCGGTCTTTAGGACCTCGGACACGTAGAGATCCTGACCAAGATTTTCAGCCGGCACGCGTAGATGCGTACGCAAGCTCGCCTCTTCATCGTTGTGCGTGAAGCTGATGCAGTCCATCGGACAGATGTCGACGCAGGCATCGCATTCAATGCACAGCTTGGGCGCGAAGACGGTCTGCACGTCGCAATTGAGGCAACGTTGCGCTTCCTTCAAGGCGGTGGCGCGATCAAAGCCGAGTTCCACTTCAACCTTGATGCTGCGCAGCGTACGCTCCGCGTTGGCCCAGGGCACCTTACTGCGTTCATCATTGGAGATGGCGCTGTCGTAGCTCCACTCGTGAATCCCCATCTTTTGCGAACTGATCGACACCTGCGGCGCGGGCCGATCTGCGACCGGGGCGCCCCCAAGATACTTTTCGATCGATACCGCTGCATCGTGACCGTGCGCCACCGCCCAGATGATGTTCTTCGGTCCGAAGGCCGCATCGCCGCCGAAAAAGACTCCGGGCAGGCTCGACTGCAAGGTCTGTGCATCGAGTTTGGGCATGCCCGAATCGTCGAACTCGATGCCGCAATCGCGCTCGATCCACGGGAAGGCGTTTTCCTGGCCGACCGCGATGAGTACGTCGTCGCATTCGAAAATCACGTCGGGCTCGCCGGTCGGCACGAGGCTGCGCCGACCTTTTTCGTCGCGGGTCACGCTGACCTTCGAGAAGGCCATGCCGGTCAGGCGACCCTTGTCGTGCAGGAAGGCCTTGGGGACGTGGAAATTGATGATGGGGATGCCCTCATGCATGGCATCTTCCTTCTCCCAGGGCGAGGCCTTCATCTCCTCAAAACCCGAGCGCACGATGACCTTGACGTCGCTGCCCCCGAGACGGCGCGCCGAGCGACAGCAGTCCATCGCCGTATTGCCACCGCCGAGCACGATCACGCGGCGACCGACCTTGCTGATATGGCCAAAGGAAACCGAGGACAGCCAGTCGATGCCGATGTGGATGTTCGCGGCAGCCTCAAGGCGCCCCGGCAAATCCAGGTCACGGCCGCGCGGGGCGCCGCAACCGACAAAGACGGCGTCGAATCCTTCACCGAGCAACTCACGCATTGAGTCAACGCGCACACCGCCACGGAATTCCACCCCGAGATTGAGGATGTAGCCGGTCTCTTCGTCAATCACTTCCTCGGGGAGGCGAAAGCGCGGGATCTGCGAGCGAATGAAGCCACCAGCCTTGACGTCGCTATCGAAGACAACAACCTGGTATCCGAGCGACGCGAGATCGCGCGCCACGGTCAGCGAGGCTGGCCCCGCGCCCACGCACGCAATGCGCTTGCCGTTGGCTGGCGCGCGCTCGGGCATGCGAGCGCTGACGTCACCCTTATTGTCGGCCGCGACCCGTTTTAGCCTGCATATGGCTACCGGTTCCGGATGCTCTCCATTGTTTTCCTCGACCCGGCCACGTCGACAGGCAGGTTCACACGGACGATCGCATGTGCGTCCGAGCACTCCGGGAAACACGTTCGAGTGCCAATTGACCATATAGGCATCGGCGTAACGTCCGGCCGCGATCAGGCGGATGTATTCGGGGACGGGAGTGTGGGCAGGACAGGCCCACTGGCAATCGACAACTTTGTGGAAGTAATCAGGTGCACGAATGTCAGTCGGCTGCAAAGATCCTCCTCGATTGAATCTTCCCTGAACCAGCCTTCTTGGCGAGGCCTGCAAATATTTTGCTGCGCAAAGTCTACTCCGGCCACCTCAGGCGTCAATCGGTCGGTCGTGCCAAATGTCACAGCCGGCGCGGCTTTCGACGGACCTGTTGCCAAAGGGCCACGGATTACCGCGAAGCCTGACAATCCCTATCCCGATTTGCTTATGCCCAGTCGAGAATCACCTTGCCACTTTGCCCCGAAAGCATGGTCTCGAATCCGGTGCGAAAATCGGCCACCGGAAATCTATGGGTAATGATCGGTGAGAGATCGAGGCCGCTTTGCAGCATGGCCACCATCTTGTACCAGGTCTCGAACATCTCGCGTCCATAAATTCCGCGGATCTCCAGACCCTTGAATATCACCAGATTCCAGTCAATCGCGGTGTCGCCGGGAGGAATGCCAAGTAGGGCAATCTTCCCGCCATGATTCATATGGACGAGCATGTCGCGAAACGCGCTTGGAAATCCGGACATCTCCAATCCGATGTCAAAGCCCTCCGTCATGCGCAACTCGGACATGACGTCGGCCAGTGATTCTCGGGCCACGTTCACGGCCCGATTTGCCCCCATCTTCTTGGCCAGCTCGAGCCGGTAATCATTGACGTCGGTGATCACGACATTGCGCGCACCGACATGGCGCGCGATCGCCGCAGCCATGATCCCGATGGGGCCGGCACCGGTGATGAGGACATCCTCACCAACCAGATTAAAGGTCAGGGCGGTATGCGTGGCATTGCCAAAGGGGTCGAAAATTGCCGCCATCTCGTCAGGGATGTCGTCGGGAATCTTGAAGGCGTTGAATGCGGGGATGACGAGGTAATCCGCGAATGCTCCCTCGCGATTCACCCCGACTCCGACAGTATTGCGACACAGATGGCGCCGACCGGCGCGGCAATTGCGACAAAACCCGCACGTGATATGGCCTTCTCCCGAGACCCGGTCGCCGATTGCAAACCCACGTACCTCCTGGCCGAGCTCGACAATCTCGCCGACATATTCGTGACCGACGTGCATGGGAACTGGAATGGTCTTCTGTGACCATTCATCCCATTTCCAGATGTGGATGTCAGTGCCGCATATCGCGGTCTTGCGGATACGGATCAGTACGTCGTTGTGCCCGACTTCAGGACGCGGCACGTCGGTCATTGTCAGTCCGGGGCCGCGTTGCAGCTTGGCAAGAGCGCGCATGGATGTTTCTCCTGTTTCAGTGTTTCCGGGGGATCGAACCCAACTCGCGACCGACCCGCGCGAATGCCGCGACTGCGCGATCGATGTCGTCGCTGCTATGGGCAGCGCTCATCTGAGTGCGAATGCGCGCGCGGCCCTTGGGGACCACCGGGTATGAGAAACCGATCACATAGATGCCCTCTTCGAGCAGCATGGCCGACATTTTTTGCGCCAGCTGCGCGTCACCCAGCATCACCGGAATGATGGGGTGACTGCCCGGCACCAGATCGAAACCCAGACCGCTCATGGCGCCGCGAAAACGCGCTCCGTTGGCGGCAACACGACCACGCAACTCTGCACCTTCGTCGCTGTCGAGCAATCCGAGCACACGCAGGGTGGCACTCGCAATACTGGGCGCCAGCGTGTTGGAGAAGAGGTAAGGCCGCGACCGCTGGCGCAACAGCTCGACCACCTCGCGCCGTGCGGCCACGTAGCCTCCAGAGGCGCCGCCCAGCGCCTTGCCGAAGGTCCCGGTGTAAATGTCGATACGCCCGGCGACGCCACAGGCTTCGGGAGTTCCCCGTCCGCGCGCACCCACGAATCCGACCGCATGCGAGTCGTCGACCATCACCATCGCACCGTAGCGATCGGCCAGCTCACAGATGCCCTTTAGGTCCGCGATGATTCCATCCATCGAAAACACACCATCGGTGGCAATCAGCTTGAATCGCGCGCCCTGCGCCTCGGCTTCCTGCAGCTTTTGTTCCAGATCGCGCATATCGTTATTTCGATAACGCAGACGCTTGGCCTTGCACAGGCGCACGCCATCAATGATGCTGGCATGATTGAGTTCGTCGCTGATGACCGCATCCTCTTCTCCGAGCAGGGTCTCGAAGAGGCCGCCATTGGCGTCAAAACAGCTGGAGTAGAGAATCGAGTCCTCAACCCCAAGAAAATCCGCGATCGCCTTTTCGAGTTCCTTGTGGATGCTCTGGGTTCCGCAGATAAAGCGCACCGAGGCCATGCCAAAGCCGTCGCGATCGAGTCCGGCCTTGGCCGCGGCCACGAGGCGCGCGTCGTCGGCCAGACCGAGATAGTTGTTGGCGCAGAAGTTCAGGACGGCCCGACCGCCCGCAAGCTCGACATGAGCAGACTGGGGACTGTTGATGATGCGCTCGGACTTATAGAATCCGTCGGCGCGTATCTGCCCGATGGTTTCGCGCAGGTGCGCCAAGAACTGGTCTCGCACGGAGTGTCTCTCCTCAAACTCGTAGGGACTGCGCCGCGCTTGTAACGCGGCGCATAACCTCCCATTTTGAACCCACGCGCCTAGCGACGCAAATCATCCCTTGTGCCACCGCGTCCCCATCGGGCACACTATCGTCACCTTAGCAAGTAGGCTCTAGGACATGAATCTAAGCGGATTTGGACCGGCGCTCCTTGCTGCGCTACTCGTATCGCTGGTAAGCGACTGGTTCCTCGTGGATTTCATGTTCGCCAAGAGGCGCCACGCCCAGCCGCAGCTCTGGCGTCTGTCCGGGGGCTCCGGGCAAGCAAGCCTGGCGCGCCTTGGCGCACTTGCCCTGAATCTTCCGACCTGCGCCATCTATCTCTTTGCAGCAGGCTTTTTTGGATTGACCTCGCTCTCACCGGCACTCATGCTGGCGATCTCATTTTGGCTGGCGATCGCGTTGCCCTTGATCGCCCGAGAAACCATTGAGATGCGCGTTCCCTTGGCCATCGCCGCCTGCCGCGCGCTTGCCTGGCTACTTAAACTGCTCGCTTGTTCCCTTGCGGCCTACTACTTCCTCTGACAGCTGCGCTTTTGCTACCAACGATGTCAATGTTTGCGCGCCGACGCCTGACAGAGCGCAACACCAAACGGTAGATCGCCATGGACCAGCGTCTGATTTTCCGGCAACTCTTTGACCCGACTTCGTCGAGCTACACCTATCTCTTGGGTGATCCGGTGTCGCGCGAGGCGCTCCTCGTTGATCCGGTCATCGAGCAGGTGCGGCGTGACCTTGCGCTGGTGCGCGACCTCGGTTTGCGCTTACTCGCCACACTCGATACCCACATTCACGCCGACCATATAACCGGTGCGGCGGCAATCCGCTCGCTGCTGGGCACGCGCGTGCTGATTTCCAAGACCAGTGGCGCCGAAGGCGCCGACGCCTATCTCACTGGCGGGCAGATTGTCCCGTTTGGGGCGCGCTCGCTCACCGCATTGGCGACACCCGGCCATACGCCAGGATGCATGACTTACCTGCTCGATGAGCGGACACTGGCCATGACCGGCGACTGCCTTCTCGTTCGCGCCTGCGGGCGCACCGACTTCCAGGAGGGCAATTCGCGCCAGCTGTATCACTCGGTCCACGAGCAGATTTTTGCGCTGGATGATGACTGCCTACTCTATCCGGCCCACGATTACCGCGGACTGACGGTCACGACAGTCGGTGAGGAGCGTCGCTACAATCCACGCCTGGGCGGCGCACTGAGCGAGTCGGATTTTACGACCTACATGGACAATCTTGGTCTCGCCCATCCCAAGCTCATCAAGGAGGCGGTGCCAGCCAATCGCCAATGTGGAGCAAGCGCCGCGAGCCAGGCCGCGATGAAATTGCCCGGCTTTGCTGCAGCGGTCTGTTCTTTTGCCGGCATTTGGGAGGTCGACGGCACCTGGCTCGAGGAAAATCTCGGCGCGGTGCAGCTACTCGATGTGCGCGAACCCGACGAATTTAACGGACCCCTGGGCCACATCCCGGGCGCCCGCCTGCTACCTCTGGGCACGCTTGCGCAAGCGGCGGGAACGCTTGATGCGGGCAAGCCCATCGTCACGATATGCCGGGCCGGCGGACGCTCAGCGCAAGCGATGGTGATCCTCAATCGCGCCGGCCGCAATGACGTGGCGAGCCTCGCTGGCGGCATGCTGCGCTGGAACAGCGCGGGTCTGGTCACGCAACGCGCAGGCGCTTAAATGGTGTGATCAGCCGAGCGCGAGTGCGGTCACCCCGGCGGCGATGCTGACGGCACCGAGTAGGCGCAAACCGCGGTCGGACTCACCGAGGAGCGATCCGCCAAACAGAGCCGCGAAAAGCATCGATAGCTCGCGCGCCGGAGCCACGTGGCTCAATGGCGCCAGACGCACGGCATAGAGCACCATCACATAGCTCAAGGGTCCGAGTACGGCAATCACCAGCGCAGCGCGCCATTGCGAGCGCCATGCGCGCGCTAGCGCAGCACGGTCGCGCAAAACGAGCGGTAATATCAATGGGATGCGCAGGATATTGCCGAGATAGTCGACGAGAATCGGTGAGATCAGCATTACCTTGACTGCGTAGCCGTCGATCACACTGTAGCCGGCGATAAAGGCGCCGGTAAGCGCGCCCCAGAGGACGCCGCGCCGAACCCGCTCGCGCGCACCTGCCTCGGGCGCGCCGCGCCAGAGACGGGGGCCACCTGCGACGAAAAAGACGCCCACCACAACCGCGGCGGCGCCAGTGAGTCCTGCCGCCGAGATCGATTCACCGAGCACCACGATGGCACCAAGGGTACTCAAGAGCGGCCCGCTGCCGCGCGCCACCGGGTACACCACGGTCAGGTCAGAGACTGCATAGCCGTGTAACAGCGCGCGAAAGTAGAGAATATGAACGAGGGCGCTGGCAAGGATGATGCACCACTCGCGCCAGCCCCAGCTGACGAGGACCGCGGGGGCGATCGAGAAGGCAAGCGGGGCCCACACGACACCAACCAGGATCGCCCCGATCAGAACGAAATTGCTGCCACCGCCTGCGCGCTTGGCGACCAGATTCCAGGTCGCATGACAGATTGCGGCGGCGAGCACGAGCAGGATGGCGACTAATGGCATGAGGGCGCATTATGAAACGCGGCAGCAACTTGCGGTGCGAGCGCAGCCAGTTTGTCTGGCAACTCAGAGGCGCACGAGCAGAACGATCGCGCCGAGCGCGATCAGCGCTACCCCTGCGATCTGGGTGCGCCGTGGTCTTTCCTTGAGAAAGACGATGGCAATCACGACGCCAAACAGAATCGAGGTCTCGCGCAGCGCCGCCAGGCGCGGCGTTGCTCCCAGACGCAGCGCCAGCAAGGCGAGTCCGTAGGTAAGAATCGACAGCGCGCCTGCTGACAATCCGGCGCGCCACTGACTGGTCGCAGCGGCAATGAAGCTCGGGCCGCGCCAGAAAGCAAAGAGGCCACCGACACCGCCGCCAAGGATGAAAAATGTCCAGACTATGTAACTCATGGCGCTTGGCGCTGCCCGTACGCCCTGGGCGTCGACTACCGTATAGCAGGCGATAGAGACTCCCGTCAGAAGCGCCCAAGCAAGCGCTGCCCGTGTCACGGTGTGGTGCAGGCCAATCATAGCAACGCCAAGACTGACCAGCACGATTCCGACTACAACCAGGGCATTGATCGGCTCGCCGAACAGACCTACTGCGCCGACTGCTGCCAGCATCGGCGCGACACCCCGCGCGATTGGGTAGACCACCGACATATCCGCTTTCTCGAACGCGCGGATGAGTCCGATCATATAGACGAGGTGGATCACCCCCGATGCCGCTAGCCAACCCCAGGCGTGCGTGGGCAACTCGATCCACGGCAATACCGGCAGCACGATCAGGGCTGAGAAGCCGTCGATGAGTGCGCGACTGGCCATCTTGTCGCGCCCGGACTTGAGTATCGCATTGACGATCGCATGCGCGAGTCCCGAGACCAGCATCAAAAGCGGGGCCAGCTCAATGGAAATCACCCGCGCGCATCCCTGGTTACAGGCGCGCCGATCCCGGATGGCAGCAACGCTTGCCTAGGGCAAAATGCCATGGCGCTTGGCGTCGTCGTCGATAGTCGGGCGCAGCCCCCGGGCGGCCGCAATCGACGCGTTGCCGGCCTCCGTATCACCTTGCCTGAGCATAAGCAATCCCAGGCCGTAGAGCGACCACGCCTGCTTGGGATTGAGCTTTAGCGAGGCCTGGTAATCAGCGCGCGCCTTGTCGGATTGACCAAGACGAAAATATACGAGCCCGCGCGTGTCCAGATAAGTCGCTGATTCGGTGTTGATCGCGATGGCGGCATTGCAATCATCGAGCGCCTTCTGCAGTTCGATACCCCAATAGGCTCGCGCCCAGCAGCGACTGTTCAAAGCGCCAGCGAGGCCGGCATCCTGACCATGCGAGGCGATCCATTGGTCGTCATTGGCAATGGCCAGCTCGGGCATATCAAGGCGCAGATAAATCGACGCGATTTCAAGACGGGCTTTCCCCTGAACTGTTGCGAGCTTGTCAGCTGCAACCAGGTCTGCTTGCGCGTCTGCGCCATTCTTGAGCGACGCATTCAGTTGGGCCCGAGCGATCCTCGCTTCGATATCGTCGGGATCCAGACGCAGGGCTTCGGTAAAATCGGCGAGCGCCTCGGTAGACTGGGATAGACTGACTCGCACTCTTGCACGCTGCAGGAAGTAGTTGCCGTTTCCCGGCTCCAGCTCACAGGCCCGGGTAAGATCGGTCAGCGCGCGCGCAAAGTCCCGCCGTGACGCGTAGGCTGCGCCACGCCGCGCGAACGCTCCCGCATCTTTGGGGGCAGCTGCGGCATCCTCGGCGGAATCGGGGGCGCCCGACTGTGCATCGACGCTGCGCCCCTTGCCTGCGGTCGTAAGATTAAAGACCGGGCCACCGTTATAGGTCAGATAGATCTTCTGCTGGCGCTTGGCAACATAGATGCGGTGCGAGAGAAAAAAGTCGGCGCCCAGCAGCATGTCTTCGTCCAGAGTGTCACTGTTCGAGACACGGATGCGCGTATTCTCGATCACCTCTGCTCCGATCGCGAGGCTCTTGATCGGCACGATCCATGATTGATTCACAGCGCGGCCGATTCCAGTGGACTCCCCCGCCGATACCACTCCCTGGGCATCCATCGAAAGTCCCGCGCGCCGCGCCGCCGCCATAAAGAGCACCGATGTCGAAGCGCCGGTGTCGAAGATCGCCTTCATCCTTACGCCGTTGACAAAGACCGTTCCAATGGTGTGATTACTCTGCAGTTCGAGTCCGTGTTCGAGCGGTATTTCTATGACGGGCTCCGACCTCGCCCAGTAGGCCAGATTGGCTTTCTCGCAGTCGTCGTTGGGGTAGACCAGACGCGCCACACCCTTAGCGAGGTCGTACTCAACATCCGCGGTTCCGAGAAAGTTCTGGCCGAGCAGGCCGATCGCCCCAAGGCCGATCTCGCTGCCGCCCACGATGAATTCCAGGTGGGGGAATTTCTTGCCCTTGAGTGTGAAATCGCTCACCCGCGCAATCGAAATTTCCGCGCGTCCGTTGACCCCATAGACGCTTAGACCCTCCTGTGCCCGATGGGTCGGCAGATCGAATTCCGTTGCCGCGTTCTGACTGATTATGCTGTAGAAGGCACCACTGTCGAACAGGAACTTCACCTCCTTGTCCTTGAGTTTGGCGACGATCAGAGGTCGCGTCCCGACCATCGTCAGCGGTAGCTCGACGACCTCGATCTGGCAGGCCGCCAACACCGAAGGCGAAAGGAACATGGCAAAAAGAAAAGCGCCGCATGAAGCGATGCGCGCCAAAGAAGTCTCTGGAATGTTCACTGCCAACACCATTTATCAAGAGGTGGCCAACTGAACTCGGCCGCCTGTGCGGGATTGAAATTCGGTCAAAGAGTACGCGAGAATCGATTCTCGCGGTGGGCTTTGTCAGGCATTCTGTCTGCGCAATCGGGCGCGCGTACAATTTGGACTTTGGCCAATGAGCCAATCCAATTGAGCATGCACGATGAATCTCGATACCGATCACCAGTTGCCCGCGTCAGAGACCCTGGACATGTCCAGTCCAGAGGCCAAGCGTGCGGCCTACGAACTTCTGAGCAGCCAGTGCGCAGCGCTGTTCGAGCATGAGCGCGACGGACTCGCAAACCACTCCCAGTTCGCTGCCCTGATCTTTAACGCGCTGCCAGATCTGAACTGGGCTGGCTTTTATCTCGCGCATGGTGAGGAACTGGTTCTGGGACCATTTCAGGGCAAAGTTGCCTGCGTGCGCATTCCGTTTGACCGCGGCGTCTGCGGGGCGGCGGCGAGAACCCGCGCCGTCCAGATCGTCAAGGATGTGCACGCCTTTCCCGGCCACATCGCCTGCGACTCGGCCTCGCGCTCGGAACTGGTTGTGCCGATATTGGTGAATGGGCAGTTGCTGGGCGTTTTCGATCTGGATAGCCCCATCGAGGGCCGATTTGATCCGATCGACGCACAGGGCATTTCGCGGCTGCTGGAAACACTCGTCGAGCGCTCCAATCCGATCGGCGCGCACCAAGAGGGCGGGCAATTTGGTGGGCGATAGTGGGATCGAACCACTGACTTCCACCGTGTGAAGGTGGCACTCTACCGCTGAGTTAATCGCCCAGATCGCATACGCAGCAGCGCGCGCAAATCCCCGGAAAACCTGTCAGTCCGAGGGACTCTGATCAGGGCTGGAATTATCGCATAACTTGGTTTTTCGGCCGAAACTTGGACGCCAAAGCTGTCAAAATCGCGCCACTGGCGCCTGATTGCGCCCGACCCACCAGCACGCATCATGATCACCTTGCCAAGCCACACCTTGCGTCTGCGTCTGATTGGCCTCTTGTGGCTGGCCTGGATCCTCGTCTTGCCACTTGCTCACCTCACCGGGCTGCGCAACGCACTGGCTGTGCTTACCATCCTCGCAAGCCTGACCGCGGTCGACGCGCGCTCGTGGCGCGAACTTCCGGCTCGCTATCCGCTTCTCTTCTTTCTCGCCTGGGCGGCGTTGTCGCTGACCTGGTCCATCGATCCGACGGTAAGCTTTGCCAAACTCAAGAGCGATCTCCTGATTCCGCTTTTGGCCTATGGCCTTGCTTACGGGCTCGCGCGCCGGCAGGCATTTGAAGTGCTGGTGCTCTACGCGTTCGCGGGGGCGGCGCTCCTGCTTGCGCTGGTGTCGACTGTGGCACTGCTACCGCTGGACCTCTTACCTGTTTCCTTATCCGACCAGACAGTGATAGGAATCGCTCACCCGATGCCCGCCTGGTATCCGGGCACGGGCGACGCCAGTGCCTTCGTTCTGCTCAGTCTGCCAGCGTTGCTTGCTGGCATGGCGATATCGTATCAACGCCATCTCACCGACAAGCTCGTCGTGCTTGCTCTGCTCGCATTTAGTGCGTTTGTGGCACGCAATCGCAATGTGCTGGTGCTCATGCCTGCGACCACCTACCTGTTCGCATGGCTGGCATTGCGCTGGCGTGCCACAAGCCACGGTACAAGACCGCGCGGTCAGCGTGCCTTCGCCATCATCGCCCTTCTAGTGCTCTGCGCGAGCGCCTTTACTTTCGAGTGGGTATCACGCGAGCGCCTGATTGCCCTGAACTTCGAGCCTCCCCCATGGGGCGAATCGGGACTGGTGACGATCATGCGCGACCCCCGCCCCGGCATGTGGGAAGAGTATGTACATCTGGGCATGCAGCGTCCCCTCGTTGGCGTGGGCTATGGTCGAACGCTGCCCTCCGAGGCCTATCACACGCAGGATGACGAGATCCTGCGCTCGCTCGATAAAGCCGCACATAGCCATGCTCATAACGTCATCATCAATCTGTGGTTGCAGCTGGGCGTGATCGGGGTCGCGCTGGCAGCTCTGGCGGCAGCGCAAATCGTGCGAGTCGCGCTCGGCCGGCTGCGTGACTCGCCCCTTGCTTATCTGCCGGCTGCCGGCCTGGCCACGCTTTTCGCGGCGACGCTCGCGCGCAACATGACCGACGACTTTCTGATTTTTGGCATTGCCAGCGCCGTCTGGACCCTCACTGGCACCCTGCTCGGCTGGCAGGCCCGTCTGGCCGATGAGGTCAATCGGAGTAGCTAGTCACTCGCTCGTCCCGGAACGCCACACCGGCGGGGATTTCGTTTCCCTGGCCAGAGCATCAAGCAGGGCCTCGTGGGCCGCCAACTCGTCGGCCTCGGCAACAAGCACCAGGAGATCCTTGCCAAAGACCGCCTGCGGCGCAGTGTCGCTACCGATAGCGGGCCCGCTGTCCATGTCGATGACCAGACTGTCCTGGCCGCGCGTCATGGCGAGGTACACCTCCGCAAGCAGTTCGGCGTCGAGCAGCGCGCCGTGCAAAGTGCGGTGGGCGTTGGATACCCCATAGCGTTCGCACAGCACATCCAGGGAATTGCGCTTGCCCGGATTGAGCTCCTTGGCAAGCGCGAGCGTATCGACGACAGCGCGGCAAGCCTCGCCAAACCGCGCCAGATCAAGGCGCGTGAGTTCCGCATCAAGAAAAGCCACGTCGAAGGCGGCGTTATGGATGAGCACTTCGGCGTCAGCGACAAACTCGAGGATTTCTGCGGCCACCTCGGCAAACTTCGGTTTGTCGGCCAGAAATTCCTTGGTCAGTCCGTGCACCGCGAGCGCGCCGGGCTCGCTGTCGCGCTCGGGATTGATGTAGCGATGCAGCGTGCGACCGGTGCGTCTGCGATTGACGAGCTCGATGCAGCCGATCTCGATGATGCGGTCTCCCGAACGCGGATTCAGGCCCGTAGTTTCGGTGTCCAGCACGATCTGGCGTACGATCATGGCAATCTCTTTCCCATCTCGTAGGTTTGAGCAGGCCCTTTCGGGCCCGCGGTGCGATGATCTTTCCGTAAGCTCATGGTTGCTCGCGCAAGGTCTCGACGCCGCGATTGGCGAGCGCATCGGCGCGCTCGTTTTCGCTGTGGCCGGCGTGACCCTTGACCCAACGCCAGTCGATCCGGTGCGGCTGAACGAGGGCATCGAGCTCGCGCCACAGGTCCGCGTTCTTGACGGGTTCCCTGGCTGCATTGACCCATCCGCGCTTTTTCCAGGCGTGGATCCACTCGGTAATTCCCTTCTGGACATAAACCGAGTCGGTGTAGATGGTCACCTGGCAGGGCTTTTTCAGGGCCTCGAGGGCGCGAATCACGGCTGTGAGTTCCATGCGATTGTTGGTTGTCTGCGCTGCGCCTCCGAAGAGCTCCTTCTCGTGCAGGCCCCCCGGTGCGGCAAAACGCAGCAGCGCACCCCAGCCCCCAGGGCCGGGATTGCCCTTGCAGGCACCGTCCGTATAGATTTCCACTTCGCTCACGACACATCCATGGATTCAGCCTGGGTAAGGCGCTCACAGCCCACCGGCGCATCGGCACGGTTGGTAGTCGGTGCGAGCGCTGCGGATGCCGGTACGCGCTCCTTGCGCAATGCGCCGATCAGGCGCATGCCAGGGGCGCGCTTGATGGCACGAACCATGTAGACCGATCCGCACACCGGCCACCAGCGATCGCCTGCCTTCTCCAAAAAGCCAAAGCGCGCGAGCCACTTCTCCGAGCGAAACGGTGGCCGATAGCAGCCAAAGCGTCCGCGCGTGATCTCGAAGCCCAGCAGCTTTAGCCAATCCTTGAGTCGGTGCAGACGCATGAACTGTCCGGCGCGCGGTAAAAAGGGTAGGTCGAGAGCGCGCCCGATCAACTGGCGCGCACCCCACAGGCTCGTCGGATTGAACCCGGTGACAATCAACTGGCCTTCGGCAATCAGCACCCGCTCGACCTCGCGCAACACCTGGTGCGGGTCGTCGGCAAATTCAAGCACGTGAGGTAGCACAATCAGGTCGATGCTCTGGGAGGCAAACGGCAATTCCTCGAAGTCGGTAATCACCAGCGCGCGTCTGCCGGGTGCCGATAAGGCATAGCTCGCCGCCCGGTCGTGTGCACCGGTATGGGCCTCTTCAACGCCAAAGGCGAAGGGCATGCGACTGCTGGAGAGGGCATCGAGTTCGAGCAGGCCGCACTGTGCGGCGTTAAAGCCGAATATGTCCGCCACGACCGCCTCGAACTGGGCCCGTTCCCAGTCCGTGACATAGCGCCCGGAGGGCGTCTGTAGCCAACTGGTGAGCGCTATAATCGAATCGTCGTGTTCCTTGGTCACCGCTGACCGTCTCCCATGTCCGGCACTGCACGCGAGCCACTCGCAATCCTTCCGGTTCCGGCCTTCCAGGACAACTATATCTGGCTGGTCAGGCGCGGTCGCCTGGTAGTCGTTGTCGATCCTGGGGACGCAACACCGGTCATCGAGGCTCTGGCGCGCTTGCGTTTGCAATTGGTCGCTATTGTACTCACCCATCACCACGCCGATCACATGGGCGGGGTTGCCGAGCTGGCTGCCCAGTGGCGCAATCTGCCGGTCTACGGACCGGCCCGCGAGCAGATTCGCGGCGTCACCATTCCCCTCACCGGAGGCGAGCGCTTCACGATTGCCCAGCTCGGACTGGACTTTTCGGTCATCGATGTACCTGGCCACACCAGCGGCCACATCGCCTACTACAGCGACGGTGCGGATGGCCGGCACCTGTTTTGCGGCGATACGATGTTTGCCTGCGGCTGTGGGCGCCTCTTCGAGGGAAGCGCCGAACAGATGCAGGCCTCGCTGGCCAGCCTCGTCGCCCTGCCACCAGACACCCGGGTCTATTGCGCTCACGAATACACGCTCGCCAACATTCGCTTCGCACAGGCAGTCGATCCAGCCAACGCCGCGCTAGAAGCGCGGGCTGTCGCTGCACGCCAGACGCGGGCAGATGGCCTGCCTACCCTGCCATCGAGCATTGAACTCGAACTCTCAACCAATCCATTCGTGCGCTGGAACGACGCCGCGGTGCGCGCCGCGGCCGAAGCGCACGCGCCGGGCGCGTCTGCCAATCCGGTAGCAACCTTTGCTGCGCTGCGTTCGTGGAAGGATGGTTTTTGAGTGTCTCATGCCAGCACTGCCTTGACGCCCGCAGTGGCGCTTCGTAACATCAGCCGATTGCGGCGAGTAAGGGAGTGCGATGGTCTTTGCTAAACGGTCGGTGGTGGCGTGCCTGTGGGTATTTCTGGCCGCCTGCGCAAACACCAGTGCCCCGCCGGTGCGCGCACCCGCCCCCGTCACCAGCGCCAATCCAGCCAGCACCCCTGCCAAATCCCCAGCGATCACCGCCGCGTCCAGCGTCGCACTGACGGCGCCGCCGCTGCCCAACGAATTTCTGACGACCGTTATCGTGCTCGATGCGGCGCCGCCCATGAGTGTCGATCTGACCATCCCGGTTGACGACATCTGGGGTCGGATCCGTAACGGCTTTGCGATACCCAATATGGAATCACCGCTGGTTGTCGACCAGCAGGCCTGGTACCTGTCCCACCCCGATTTTCTGCAGCGCGCCTTCGATCGATCGAGCCTCTACCTCTACCACGTCGTCGCGGAGCTGGAAAAGCGCCACATGCCGACTGAACTCGCGCTGCTGCCCTTTGTCGAGAGCGCCTACAACCCGATGGCCTATTCGCGGGCGCGCGCCTCGGGCATGTGGCAGTTCGTTCCCGCCACCGGCAAGAATTACAATCTGCGTCAGGATTGGTGGCACGACGAACGTCGCGACGTAGTGGCCTCAACTGACGCGGCACTGACTTACCTGCAGGTGATCTACGAGATGCATGGCGAGTGGACCCTGGCACTGGCATCGTACAACTGGGGAGAAGGCGCGGTGCGTCGCGCCATCGAAAAGAACCAGGCCCTGCACAAGCCGACAGACTACCTGTCGCTGAACATGCCCGATGAGACGCGCAATTACTACCCCAAGCTGCAGGCGCTAAAGAACATCATCGCCAATCCCGCGGCCTTTGGCATCACCCTGCCCCACATCGACAATCAGCCCTACTTCGCGCAGGTCGTGGCGCAGCGCGACATGGACGTCATCGCCGCAGCGCGCTTTGCCGACATGCCGATCGAGGATTTCAAGGCACTCAATCCCTCGTTCAACCGTCCGGTCATCTCCGGCGCGCAAGGCTCGGTGCTGCTGGTGCCGACCGACCGCGTCAATCGCTTTGAGGAAAACCTGCGCAACAATTCGCAGCCACTCGTCACATGGGAGTCGTACCGCGTCAAGCGCGGCGAGCGCATCAACCAGGTTGCCGCGCACTTTGGCATGTCGATCGCGAGTCTGTGCGATGCCAACGGCCTGAGTTCGCGTGACCGGCTAAAGCCAGGGCAGGCGCTCCTCGTGCAGCGAGCCGGCGGCGGGCACGCATCCGCCATGACACAGGCTGCCACTTCGATTCCTGCCAACAAGGTGATTCCGGCCGCCTATGTGACCCCGGTCGCGGTCCATGCACATGCGAACCCAGGCGGGTCCGCCGGCGCCTACGTGGTACGCAATGGAGACACGCTCTGGACTGTCGCCGAGCACTTTGGCACGAGCGTCGAGGCACTCCGCAAGGCCAACCACCTCAAGGGGAACAACCTCTCGATTGGTCAGCACCTCGTGGTTGGCGCCCATCCATAGCCCGCCGCGCCGGCGCGGTCCGGATCAGGGCCGCGCAGCGAAAATAGCGCTCAAGCTGTCGCTCGTACCGCCCTTCCTGACCAGGTGGGGGTAGCGCAGCCCGTCGTGGTAATCGAGGACCAGCACCCGATAAGCATCGCCATCGCGCACGATCAGCTGGATCGGCTCTGTGCTCGCCTTGGCCGCTACCACCGCATCACGCAACTGATGACTGTCATAGGCATGGCCGTTGATTGCGACTAGCTGCATCTGCGGCGCAATGCCGGCGCGAAACGCCGGGCTATCCCAGCGCACCTCGTCGAGCTTGCCCTCCTTGCCGACGTACAGACCAAGCGAGTAGTAGAAATCGGCACCTTCGAGTTCGGATTCGATCTGCTTGGTCGCCAAACTCGGTACATCCGTGTAAACAAGCTCCCATCCACCACGTGCAATGCCATCCAGCGGGGCCTGCGCGGCGTGCGTGTCCAGACGCTCGCGCAGGTAGCCCGCCCAGTCATAAGGCTCAATCGCGTTGAGCGCGGCAACGATATCCTCGAAGCGATAGGTCAAAACGACGCGACTGCCATCATTGACGCCAAAAAAAGCCCGGGCAAAGTCATCGAGCGAGCGGCTACCATGGGACATCTCGCGAATGCGCGTATCGACGTCCAGCCAGAACAGCTGTGACTCGACGTAATAGTCCGCACCACGCTGCCAGCTCGGCCAGGAGCCAGCCTCGTGATTGCCAAGAATTTCTTCATTGGTTGTGTCCTGCAGGTTGCGCCAGGTGCGGCCGCTGCGCACCTCGAAGGCCGCCGCATTCTCAGCGAATATGTCGCGCATCTGCTCGGCACTCACAAGGCCGCTGCGCACCGCAAGTACCTTGCCCCAGTACTCGGTCTGGCCTTCGTACATCCAGAGCAGGGAATCCTGCATCGGCACGTTGTAATTGGGCGTATAGAGATCCGCGGGGCGCCGGAACTTGCCGTTCCATGAATGCGTGAACTCGTGGGCCAGCAAATCGCGCTGGCCCCAAGTGTCGTCCCATTCGGTGAAATAGTTCCGGCGCACGCCGTTTTCGCTCGACTGATGATGCTCAAGTCCCTCGCCACCGATCTGTTCTGACAGGGACAGGAGGAAATCGTAGTGGTCGTAATGATGGGAGCCGTACAGGCGGTAGGCCTGCTGCACCAGCGCGCGATGGGCCGCGATCTGTTCGGGCTTGGCTTCGAGGTCAGTAGGCCGATCGGCGACGATATCGAGCCAGACGTGGGCTGCACCCGAGGTATCGAGGTCGACGCGCTTGAAGTACTTGCCGGCCAGTACCGGAGAATCGACGAGTTCCTCAAGGCTGACCGGCTTGAAACGCGTGACGTTGGCGCTTTGCGCGGCCGGCTCCAGGGCGGTCCCGAAGGCACAGCCAGCCGGAATCGTCAGCGACGGTGCGACCACGATGCCCTTGGCGGCGTAGCCAGCGGGATATAGCACGACATTGCCCCAACCCAGAGTCATGATCTCCTGCGACATCACCACGCGCTGGCCGCCGTTGTGACCGGCCGAAGGCGAGAGGAACTGAAAGTCCGCCTCGATCTGCGTCACCCCGGGAGGCACGTCGATGTGGAACGCCGCCATCTCGACGGTGTCGCGCTTCCATTCGATGGGCTTGCCGGCAGACGACAAGTGCAGCCCGGCCAGGCGTTGCACCGCCGAATACGACTTGCTATGGGTGCCTGGAATCCATTCCGGAAACAGCAGGACCTGATTGCCGGGTTTGACCGGAATCGACTCATGGACCCAGAACACGTGGTGGGCGAGATCGGTCGCGTCGACATTGAGCTCAATGACGCCGGGATAGGGCGTGTCTTCGGGTTTTGGCAGGGGCTGTGCGGCAAGCGAAGCGCTGACGGTGGCAAGGGCGAGGGTGAGGCAAACCTGCAGTCGGGAATTCATGGTGGATCGTCAGCTTCTAAGAGTGATGAGCAAATTCTGGGGTCGTTAATCAATGGCGCCTGAACGCGTGCGGTCCGGAGGTCCTGTGTGTGCCGACTGGTTTGCTCTCCATGCGGCGCCCACTTGTGAATGGGATCTGTGCAGGATTCCTGCGCGGCCGATTCTACACGACCAGAGGAGGGGCTCGGCGCAGGCCAGATACGGGAGAGCTCGTTGCGGCGTCCCAAAAAAAATGCCGCGGGACGAAGCCCGCGGCATTCTTGACTACTTTTCCTGCTAGGCCGACCGAACCCTGGCTAGCATTCGGTCTGGCCTACCCCGACGCTCGATTAGAACGTGTAGGTCGCGCCGACGTCAACAAAGCGGCCAACAGCACCGGCCTCATGGAACGACGGGTTGAACGGAAGTTGACCGCCACCGTAGGTGTTGAAGTCAACCGGGGGTTGCTTGTTGAACAGGTTGGTGATCGAGCCGAACAGCGTCCAGTGCTTGTCGAACTGGTAGTGGGCCGACACATCTGCCGTGGTGAACGAATCAACCTTGCAATACTGGCTCGGGGGCGGGCCGAACGGGAAATTGCCAACCGCAGACGCCCCTGCCGCGCAGTCATCCAGACCATAGGACGGATCCGTCAGGTTGAACGAGCTGATGTAGTTGACTGCAAACCGGACATCAACCGGACCACGCGCCCAATCCACGCTGGTCTGAATCTTGTCGCGCGGATTACCAGTATCGCCACCGATCACGAAGGGTCCGTGAGTGCCGGCCAGCTGGTAATTCACCCCGTCAAGCTTCAGGATGTAGCCCATCGTGTGGCTCCAGTCGAAGGCGAATTTGAACGTGCCGACGTCACCCAGCGGGAGTCGGTAGGCACTGGTCAATTCCCAACCGGTCGTCGACACAGAGTTCGCGTTGACGTAGCTAGCCGGGTAGTACAAGGGCGTTGGGACGGTACAGTTATACGTGCCACCAGCACCGTTCGAGCACAGCTCCGAAATCGGTGCGCTCAGCACCGGGTTCGGGGAGATAGGTCCGGTAACGATCTGGTCCTTGATCTCGGTGGAGTAAAGATCGAAGGTTGAGGACCAGTTCTTGATCGGCTGGAAAATCATGCCGAGCGTGCCAGACAGCGAGTGCTCAGGTTGCAGGTCCGGGTTGGACGATTGCAGCGTAACCGGCGAGTAATTACAGAACGCGATTACCGCACCCTTCGCAGCCGCATTTCCGCCAGGGCACAGTACCGGATCAAATGTGGTCAGGGCCAGATAGGATTCACCGGACTGGCCATTTTCTGCCGCGTTCGGAGCGCGGAATCCCGAGCCGAACGAACCGCGGAAGCTGATGGCGTCAATTGGCGTGAACTTGAAGCCAAGCTTGCCGGTCCATGCTGCCAGGCCATTGTCGAAATAGTCATAGCGCACAGAGCCATCGAGCTCGAGGGACTTCAGCACCGGTGCCACCAACTCGGCGAATGCTGCGGTGTTCTGCTGCGAACCCGAAACGTAGGCGTTGTTGCCGCTGACGATACCATTGGCGATCAAGTTCGGTGCCGGCGAGTGCATGGTCCGGTCGACGTAGGAAATACCGGTCGACAGGCCCATCGCGCCACCTGCCAGCTGCATCAGGTCGCGGCTGGCGTGCAATTCGGCGAAGTCCAGGTAAGAAACGTCCTCGGCGTATGTATCCGGGAAGATGTTGTTAAGCAGCTTCTGGCTATTCCCGCCGGTGATGCTAAAGAATCCTGGCGTGCCGGGCGTTGCGTTGATAGCGGTATTGAACGCCGGGATGTCCATCGTACCGAGGACCGATTGCATGGTCTGGACCTGGGTGTGCCCGATGTTGGCATCGATATCCCACGCGCCGAGCGTGCCCGACAGATCCGCGACAAAGCGCTGCGAAGTCGAGTCATACTCGGTATGGGGGTCCGGTGCGCCAGGGATCGTGCCGTTCAGGAACGCTGCTTGATGCAGACCGTTGCCCGGATAGTTAGCCGGCAGGAGAATCTCCGAGATCGGCGTGCCAACTACGAATGGAAGGACACCCGAGGCGACCCCTACGTTGCCGCCGAATCCCGTCGGGAAGGTAAACAGGCCACCGGCAGGATACTGCTCGCCCTGGCTGTCGAACACGGATGCCTGGATATTCAACTTCCAGCCATTCTCGAGGGCCTTGGTGAAGCTACCGAGAATGTTGGTATTCTGGGTGCGCGGCTCTAGTTCGGCATACGGGTTCTGATAGGCGCAACCACCGGCCTGCTGCAGGTTGTAATTACACTTGCCCGGATAGAAGTACGAGGTAGCGGCGGAATACGTCGAACCCGGAATAGTCAGATAGGGCTGGTTGTAAGTCGGCGGCTGCGGATTGAACGGATTGACTACGCCAGGGGTCTTATTCAGACCACCGAGGCCGGTGTAATTCAGCGACTGCCACAGCCCATCACCGGCACGATCACCGTAATAGATCGGGTCCTGATGGCGATACTCGACGTTCAAGTAGGCGTTGTAACCGTCGACGTCGAGGTCACCCCAGCCGTGCGAAATGCTCGCATGGGTGGTCTTGCCAGCACCTTCGGTCGGAGCGCCGTATTCGGCGGTAATCGTATCGCCGACGAAGCTGTGCTTCAGGATGATGTTCACCACGCCTGCGATCGCGTCGGAACCGTAAACTGCGGACGCGCCATCCTTCAGGATTTCGATGCGCTCAACCGCGTCAAACGGGATGTTCGAAACGTCGACAAACTGGCGTTGGCCGTCATCGGACAGCGGATACGGTGCCATGCGGTGGCCGTCGATCAAGACGAGCGTGTAAGCCGTGGTCAAACCACGCAGCGAGATGCCACTGGCGCCACCCGCGAAGGCCTGCGAGAAGCCCTGATTCAGGGTCCCCTGTCCATTCGCAGTAATCCCTTGGAGCACCTGGGCTACCGAGGTGTAACCCGACTTCTTCAGATCCTCAGAACTAATCACCTGAACCGGGCTGGGCGTCTCGGAATCGACACGACGAATATTCGTTCCAGTGACGATAACCTTTTCCTGAGTAGTGGACTGGTCATCATCGGCTGCAAAGGCTAGGCCTGGTAAGACCAGCGCTACGGCTAGCAGCGCTGGGATCGGCGCGAGCTTGAAGCCCGGCCGTGCCTTGGGTTGGGACGCCATTAACATTTCTCCTAGGACAAAAGATTAGGGGTGGTCACAAGACGGCCGGGTAGCATCTAGGACTCTGCCTTAACCCGACGCGCAAAGCGCCCACTGAGCGGCCAGTGTAACGAAATATTTTCGTCCGCCCAATGGAATCCGCGACGATTTCTAGATCAGGCCGAGGGTCGTTGCATTTTGGCGACAACCACGTCGTCAGTCGAGTGCGGGACGTCCGCTATGCGGTCAAGGGTGGCAGCAAAAGCGGCCATCAGCACGCGCTTCCCTGCCCGGCTGGACACGCTCCGATCTCCTCCAGACCGCCCTCGTGTGCCGTGGCGGCTCGGGACTGTTCATGCGGGTGCCGCAAGGCGCGGGACCGCTGCCAAGAGGCGGCGGGTGTACTCGTGGCGGGGTTGACCGAGCACCGCCGGCGCCGGCCCAGCCTCGACGATGCGACCGGCTCGCATCACGGCAAGCTCATCGGCCAGGTACTCGACCACCCCGATATTGTGGGTGATAAATAAGTAGGCCACGCCCAGTTCATCCTGCAGCTCACGCAACAAGTTCAGGATCTGGGCCTGCACCGAGACATCCAGCGCCGAGGTCGGCTCGTCGCACACGATCAGCCGCGGATCAACCGCCAGTGCCCGCGCGATAGCCAGCCGTTGACGCTGCCCCCCTGAAAATTCGTGGGGATAGCGGTCCAGCGCGTCGCCGCGCATGCCGACCCGGTCAAGCAGTCGGACAATGCGTTCGCGCCGCTCGACTCGGGAAAACTCCGGGCGCAGAGCGACCATTCCCTCTTCCAGCAAGTCCATGACGCGCATGCGGGGATTCAAGGAGGCGAACGGATCCTGGAAAATGATCTGGATCGTGCGCCGTGCATGTCGCAGGCCCTCCCCCTGCATCGACCCCAGCTCCTGTCCGGCAAGAAGCGCTTGGCCGTCGATGAGCGCCTGGCGCCGCAACAACTGCACCAAGGCCTTCCCGATCGTCGTCTTGCCGCATCCGGATTCGCCCACTAGCGCAAGGGTGTGTCCCTGCTGTACCGAGAACGAGACGCCGTCGACTGCCTTGACGTAACCGGTGACGCGTCGCAGGAGCCCCCGCCGGACGGGGAAATACACCTTCAAATCAGTCACTTCCAAAATGGGGCTAGCGCCCGCTGGCGATGCGGCAAGGCGCGGGCTGCGGGCGGGCCGCAGCGCTTGGACGACGTCGCTTGCCCCCCTGGATTCGGCGCTATAGAGGAGGCAGCGGACCGCGTGAGTGCCGGAGTACTCTTCGAGCAGTGGCGCCCTAGACGGGCATTGCGGCATGACGCGCGGACAGCGCTCGGCGAAGCGGCAGCCGACAAATTCCGTGTAGAGGGGCGGCACCGAGCCGGCAATGGTCGCAAGCGGCAATTCGCGCGCGGCGCCGTCCGGCAAAGCGCGCAGGAGCTCCCGCGCATACGGGTGCAAAGGTCGCGCAAAGAACTCGGCGGCTTCGGCCTCCTCCACGATCTGCCCGGCATACATCAGTGCGACGCGGTGGGCCATGCGCGCCACCACGCCCAGATCGTGGGTGATTAGCAAGAGGCCCATTCCGAGTCGCCCCTGAAGATCCTTGAGCAAGTCCAGAATCTGCGCCTGGATGGTCACATCCAGCGCCGTAGTCGGTTCATCGGCTATCAGCAGATCCGGCTCGGCCGCAAGGGCGATGGCGATCATGACGCGCTGCTTCTGGCCGCCCGAGATCTGGAAGGGGTAGCTGTCAATGCGCAGCTGCGGCTCGGGGATCCCGACCAGACGCAGCCACTCCAGGGCCTTGTTGCGCGCGGACGCACCGCGCAGCGGGGTGTGCGTCTCGATAACTTCGACGATCTGCGCACCAATGCGCAGTACCGGATTCAGGCTCGCCGAGGGGTCCTGAAAAATGATGCCGATCCGTGCGCCACGTCGCTCACGCATGCGCGCCTCGGAGAGCAAAAGCAGATCCTCGCCGGCCAGCAATACCGAGCCTTGGGTCACAAAGCCGTTATCGGGTAACAGGCGCATGAGCGTCAGGGCGGTCATCGACTTCCCGCACCCCGATTCTCCGACCAGAGCGAAAGTCTGACCGCGCTCAATGGCGATATCGATGCCGTCGAGCGCCCGCACTAGCCCCGCCTCGGAGTCGAGCGCCACGCGCAGATCCGAGGCGCGCAGGAGCGGTGCGGCAAGCGAATCCACACTCGCCCCCGTCATGGCCGAGCTCCAAGCAGTGCAACGCGCCGCGCACGATAGAGGCGCGCCCGTGGATCGAACGCCTCCCTGACCGCGTCAGCGAACAGATTGACCGACAGCACCAGGGTCAGCATGACCGTGAAGGCCGTCACGAGGTTCCACCAGACGAGCGGCTCGCGCGCCATTTCGGAACGGGCGAGATTGATCATCGTGCCAAAGCTGTTGGTACTCGGATCCACGCCGACACCGACATAGGAAAGCACGGCTTCGTAGAGCACGATGCCCGAGAATTCCAGCACCAGCGTGGTAATGACGACATGCATGACATTGGGCACGATGTGACGACGCATGATCGCGCCCGCGCCAACGCCAAACGCCTGCGCCGCCTGCACAAACTCCAGCTCACGCAGCTTCAGGGTCTCGCCGCGAATCAGCCGGCACATGGTGGCAAACTCGGTAACCCCGACGATCAGACACAAGAAGAGCAGCTTGACATCAGCGCGTTCGAGCGCCGTCTGAAAGACTTCCGGGTGCTTGTCGAGAAATACCTGGATGAGCAGCACCGAGGCCGCGATCAGAAGCACTGCGGGGATCGCCGAGATCAAGGTATAGAAGTACTGGATGACATCGTCTACCCATCCGCGCAGGTAGCCGCTCATTACCCCGAGGATCAGGGCGAACGGCAGGATCGCGGCGGTCGTTAAAGAGCCCATGACGAGCGCCGTGCGAATGCTCTTGACGGCCTGGTAATAGACGTCGTTGCCGGTCCGATCCGTGCCAAAGACGTGGTAGACGGCTGAGAGCGAAATGATCGCGCCAAGTAGCGTCGCCGTGACCATGCCAGTTGCAAACATCGCCCGCCAGCGGGACTCGCCCGCTGACCCGAGCAGATTCTGCCAGGTCGGCGCGAGACCCTGTCCACGGTGCTGGGCGATACAGGCGACGCTAAAGAGGAAGGCCGCGAGACCGATGAGGGCGCCCAGCACAAGGCCCGCCACGGCGCGCGCGCACACATCAGCGACCCACTGCCCGGCAGGATCGCTCAGCTGCCGGCCACCATAGGCCAGGCGCGCGTGCTCGCGCGTCATCACCCCGTCGTGCGGCACGAGCTCGACCATGAAGGACTCATAGGCGAGCGGTGCCGAGTAGGACTTCTCGCGTGAGGTCCGCTGCTTGTCCATGAGCACATCGAGCACCGAGAAAGTCTGGGTTGAATAGGCGCGGTCATCCAGGCGCAGGCGAAAGTGCACGGAATCGGCGAGACCCGTGACGATGAACAGAGTCAGGAGAATGGCCGTGCTGCTGGCCGCCGGCGCCGCGAAGACGCGCCGCCAGGTCGCAGCCAGATTGGGCGACCTGCGCACATGGACGACGTAGGCGATGACCCCGGCAACGATCAGCCAGAGAAACGCATCGGTCCACAACAATACCAGTTTGGGCACCGCTCGCTCCGGTCAGGTGAGCCGCACGCGCGGATCGGCGAGCGTGTAGGCGACATCAGCGAGAATGTAGCCAAGCACGTAGAGCACGGTCCCAAGAAAGACCATGGTGCGCACGATGGCAAAGTCCTGACTGCTGATCGCATCGATCGTGTAGCTGCCCAGGCCCGGTATGCCAAAGAAGGACTCGAATACGAGACTGCCCAGAAACAGGATAGGAAACAGTGTGAAGGTGTTGGTGATGATCGGAATCATCGAATTGCGCAATACATGGCGAAACAGCACCGCCTGTTCGGTCAGCCCCTTGGCGCGCGCCGTACGTACATAGTCGCGCGTCATCTCTTCGAGGAACATCGCGCGATACAGGCGCGCATCCGCGCCCAGCCGCGAGATGGTACTGATGATGATCGGCAAAATCAGGAACTTGGTCAGGGCCCAGCCATCGTCGTAGCCCGACACCGGCAAGAGCCTCAATACCTTGGAGAACAGCCACTGGCCGGCGATGATGTAGAACAGCGCCGAAATGGAAAGCATCACCACGCACAGCACAATGCCCCAGAAGTCGAGATAGGTGCCGCGGAAAAACACCAGTCCGAGCGCGAACACGACCGACACGAAGATGGTTAAGAGCAGCACCGGCAGCTGCAGCGCGATGCTTTTCCCGATGCGGTTGCCGATCTCATGACCGATGTCGCGCCCGCTGTCGGCGCTGCCAAAGTCGAGTACGAACATGCGCATCGAATGCTCCCAGAAGATCGTCCTGGTGGCGCGTGCCACGAGGCTGTGCTCTGCCTCGTTCCAGACGAGCGGCTTGTCGTAGCCGTGCTGGGCCTTCCAGTCCTCGATGGCCAGATCCGTAACCCGCTTGCCGCCAATGGCCAGACGTGCCATGTCGTCAGGGGTATTGACAGTAAAAAAGAGCACAAAGGTAAGAAGATTCACGCCAAGTAGCACGGCGAGGGCGTAGATCAGGCGCCGCGTTAGAAAATTGACCATGTACTAGGGGCCCGGGGGCGCTGTGGCTGAAGGAGCGAGAGCGCTGGCGCGCTCGTGTCGCACAAAGCCACGCCAGGCCGGCACGAGCGCCAGCAAGGCCAATAGGGCGATGACAGGCAGCGGCCAGTAGACTGGCGGATTCCATTGGCGCAAGAGCCTCTGGCGCATCGGCACATCGACGCGCCGGTACATCAGACGCTCGCCGATCAGCGAAGTCGGCTTGCCGTTGGTGGTCCAGGGCTGGAGCGAGCCGGCTTCAAAGGGGTAGTAACCAAACAGCCAGGGTGAGTCAGCGCGCACGATCTCGGTCATGCGATCGAGCACTGCCTGCTTTTGCGGACCGTCCTCGAGGAATTTCATGGTCAGAAACAGACGATCGAATTCGTCATTCTGATAGTTGGCGGCGTTCTCGCCATTGCCATGGGTGGCCGCCTTGGAATTCGGGCCAAACAAGAGGAACATGAAATTCTCGGCGTCCGGATAGTCGGCGTACCAGCCCCACCAGTAGATCTGTTCCGAACCGTTGTCCATTTTTTCCTGGAAACGGTTGAAGTCCGTCACACGCAAGTCGAGCTGTATACCCAGTTTAGCGAACTGCTTGGTGACCCACTCGTTCTCGGCCTTGTTCTCCGGGGTCGACGCACGTCCGTAGTCGTAGTTCAGCACCAGTGGTCGCCCCGACTTGGCGTCGCGTCCATCGGGATAGCCGGCCTCGACCATGAGCTTTTTGGCCGCCTCGATCGGCCGCCGGACCGCACGCCCATCCTTCCATTCATAGGCAATTGGATTCATGCCGGCCTGGCCGCCCCGAAATCCGAAGACTCCGGGCGGGATCGGTCCCATCGCTGCGGGGCCGGCGTGCCCCTGCGACTGGAAGATCTCGGAATACTCTTCCCAGTTCAGCGCGATCTGCAGTGCTTCGCGCAACTTGCGGTTGCGCGCCTGTTCTTCAGGGGTACGACCCTTGCCGACCACGGGGTCGAGCCAGTTGAATCCGATATACCAGATTTGCGGATCGACGCTGCGTGGAAAGCGATAGCCACGCTGCCGATAGAGGGCACCGGTTTCGAGCGAATCACGCGCCTCGCTCTCGAACTGCATGCCGGCCTCGAGGTGTTCGATATCGGGCTCGTCAATGAAGCCCTGCTTGAATTTGCTGGCCATGGTCAAGCGCTCTTTGTCGACCGTGAAGACGATCTTGTCGAGAAACGGCAGGGCCTTGCCGCAGTCATCCAGAAGCCCCGCCTCGCGATCACCGGGCTCGCCTTCGCAGGGATAGCTGCGTCCATGGAAATTCGGGTTGCGCACGAGGACGTGGCGCCGGTTCTCGGCATACTCGACGGCCATGAAGGGACCGGCACCTACGGGCGCGAAGTTGTAGCTGAAGTCGTGCTCGGCCATGCCCGGCTGGGCATAGAAGGCCTCGGCCTCCCACGGCACCGGCGCGAAAAAGGTCATCGCCAGCCAGTAGTTGAATTGCGGGTACTTGCCGACGACGCGAATGCGCAGCGTGTGATCGTCGAGCGCCACTGCCCCCTCGAAGGGGAGTTGGCGCAGATCGAGAAACGGCAGGTCGCGCTGGGTCGGCGGCAGTCCGGTGCGCAACTTGAGGTCCGCGGCACGCAGCCGGTCTCCAAATTCCGCCAAACCGACTATATAGTCGCGCATGAGCGAAAAGGCAGGCGATTTCACGCGCGGGGTCGCCAGACGCTTGATCGCGTACACGAAGTCCGCGGCCACCACTTCGCGGGTACCGGTCTTACCGAAGTCGGTGATCTGGGACTTGCCGACGAGTTCAGCCGCCTTCATATTGCGATAGACGAAACTGCCGTCGGGATTGCGCGCGAAGGCCGGATGCGGCGCATAGCGCATGCCTTCGCGGATCTTGATGTCGTAGACACTCTGGACGACCTTGTCACCGGGTGCATCGGCGGGCAACTCGTGCCCCTCGCCATCGAGATAGTGCGGACGCACGACCGACTCGGCCGCGCCACCGGTGAGGACATAGGGACGCTTCAAGAATTCGTAG
>CAJCHO010000048.1 GCA_903970145.1 Mycobacteriaceae bacterium
GCCACTGACGGCCACGCGAATCCGCCCGCCAAGCTGCGCGCGAATCGGTCGCGCGACCAGCGGCTCGAGTGCCAACCAGGCGAGCATATCCACCACGGCTGGCACGGCCGACTCCACCGCGATTCCTTGACGCCGGCAAAAACGCCGCCACCCGACCGTGACCGCCATGTCAAACAGGGTGTTCTTGACGCGCGACTGCTGCACGGCCGTCTGGATACGCGCGTAGAACCTTTCGTAGATGCGCGGCACGGACACGAGCATGGTTGGCCGTACGGTCAATAGGTCCTCTCCTATCTGTGCGACCGAACGGACGTAGGTCACACAGCAACCGCAGGCAATGGCCAGGTAATAGCCTGCTGTGCGCTCGAAGGTGTGCGAGAGCGGCAGAAACGAGAGAAAGACATCCTCCTCTACCGGAACGACGCGCTTAAGGACTGCCCTGACATTTTCGAGGACATTGCGATGCGTCAGCATCACCCCCTTTGGCTTGCCGGTCGTGCCGGAGGTGTAGACCAGTGCTGCGAGATCCTCGGCCCGCGGAGTAGTGCGGGTGACGGGCGCAGCCGTCTCGCCCTGGGCCAGCCACTCGGCCAGTCCCAACACGCGCGCCCCGCGTGGACCGGACTGATGGTCGGCGGGCGGAACGCCGGTCACGACAACACTGTGCAGCGCAGGGAGATCGATCTCAAGGGCACTGATCGCGTTCCATTGCGCCGCGTCCTGCAGCACCAGAATGCGCGCTTCGCTGTCGGCGAGGATATAGGCGATGCTCTCCGGATTGTCGATCGCGTGCAGCGGCACTGGTACGAGGCCCAGAGCCAGTGCCGCCTGGTCGATGCATACCGCATGGATTCCGTTGGGCAGAAGAATGGCTACCCGAGCGCCGGCTTGGTACTGCTGGCTCGCAAGCGCGCTGAGCCACTTGTCGACGCGCTCGCCAATCTCGCGCCAATCGAGCTTGAGCCAATCCTTGGAAAAAGTGTCGAACTGCCGATAGGCCGCACCGTTCGGACTGGCGGTGACTCGCCAACTGAACAGCGCAGCGAGCGTATCAACGCTATCTGGAAAGACCGGACCGGCGACTGGCGTAGTCATGCGTGCCTCACTAACCAGGTTGCGGGGCGCTGCGCGAAGCCGCAGTGTAAGCCAGTATCGGCGCGCCATCCATGTCCGGCCTGTGCGATCAATTGGCCGCCCTCCTCGCTTGCTCGATCGGCCAAGCCAGTGCATCACCCATGCGTCTGCGTCCGAGAACAAGCGCCTGACGGGCGCGCCAGGCGCCATAAGCTAGGCGCAGCAGGGCCGGCAGGTCCCAGGGTTGGCGAATCAGGGAGCGGGCCACGGCGAGCGCATCCGCGCGACCGTCCGGTTGGATTCCCGCCAGGGCGCAATCGGGAATCCGCACCTGCAAGCCGTCAAGCACGACCCGCGCAATACCAAACGGTAGTCCGGCATCTGCGGCAGCTCGGGCCGCGACATGGGATTCCATATCGAGCGCACCCAGGCGATGGCGTCGCGCCAGGGCGAGCTTATCGGCCGGGTCGGTGATCGGGGACAACGAGCCGGCCACTCCAACCGGGAGAGCACCGGGCAATGCGCGCAAGAGCTGATGGCTCCATGCGCCATCAACTGGCAATTCCTCGTCGTCGACCCAGAGCGAATGCCCGACAATCCAGCTGCCAGCGACCAGCGTCGGCGCAAGGCCGGCGCAGGTGCCGAAGCTGAGAATGCCGGCGCAGGCTGGCGTCAGACCGGCAGCAATGCGTTGCTTGAGCTGCTCGGGATCGCTGGCGCATATGCTGCGCACCTGCGCGCCGGCCGCGATCTCGGCCTCAAACGCCATCCCGCTGACCAGCAAAACGAAGGGAGCCTGATTCAGAGCGCTGTTCAAGTGAAACCCTTAGACCCGGACCGGCTCAGTCACGGCCTTCCTACATGCCGTTAGGAACCTTCCGCGTGCCCGCTCGGCGCAGATTGCGATAGCGCGCCAGAGCCCACAAGGGAAAATACTTGGCATAACCGTGATAGCGCAAATAGAACACGCCCGGAAAGCCAGTCGCCGTGTAGTGCGACTCCGGCCAGAAACCATCCTCGCCCTGCTGATCAAGCAGGTAGCGCACGCCACGCTGCACGGATGGGTGATCGACGATCCCCGCCGCCATCAGCCCGATGAGCGCCCAGGCGGTCTGGGACGCCGTGCTGCCAGCACTCTCGTAGCCTGCGTAATCGAGGCGATAACTCTCGCCGCCCTCTCCCCAGCCACCATCGGGATTCTGGATCTGGATCAGCCAGTTGACGCCGCGTGCGATGGCGTCATCGTTGATCGAATCGCCAAGCGCGTTGAGGGCACATAACGCCGCCCAGGTTCCATAGACGTAGTTCATGCCCCAGCGACCGTACCAGCTGCCGTCGCGCTCCTGCTCACGCAGCAGGTAGCGGCGGGCACGCCGCGCCGAGGGCGTATCGCCGAGCCCCAACTGGGCGAGCATGGACAGACAGCGCGCCGATGCATCCGCGGTTGGTGGGTCGAGCAGCGCTCCATGGTCGGCAAACGGGATACTGTTCAGATAGCTATGGGTGTTCTCCGGTTCGAACGCGCCCCAGCCACCGTCGCTGCTCTGCATGCCGATGATCCATTCGGTCGCCCGAGCCAGCGGGATGTCGTAACGATCGTCTTCGAGCAGTTTGCGCGCCCGGTCGAGGGCCATCGCCACCACGGCGGTATCGTCGACATCAGGATAGTGGGGATTGGCATACTGGAACGCCCAGCCGCCGGGACGCAGATCGGGACGACGCACCATCCAGTCGCCGCGCACGTCAAGGATCTGCAGGGGCCTTAACCACTCGAGCGCGCGCACCGAAGCCTGGATCGATGCCGCATCCGCGACCTCGAACAGGGCGTGACAGGCGAGCGAGGTATCCCAGACCGGCGAAACGCAGGGCTGGCAATATGCTTCATCGGCTTCGATGATAAGCAGCCGGTCGATCGCCTCGCGAGCAGCCTTGATGTCCGGACGGTCGCGCGGCACGCCGAGCGCGTCGTACATCTCGAGCGCATTGACCATTGCGGGGAATATCGCACCCAGCCCGTCATAGCCATTGATGCGTTCGTCGACAAAGCGCACCGCGCGCGCGATCGCGAACTGACGCAGCTTTTTGGGAATGAAGGGCTCAAGGCGACGAGCGATGGAGTCGAGCGAGCGGAACAGCAGGAACCACACCCAGCGCTGGTGGGGTGCCTTGTGCGCGAGGCCGGTCTTTTGCGGATCGTCGACGAACAGTTCATTGATCGTAACCCCACGCGGATTGCGTGCGCGCGGTTTAAGCGCCGATAAGACCAGCAGCGGCATCACCACGGTGCGCGCCCAGTACGAGACCTTGGACAGATCGAAAGGCATCCAGGTGGGCAGGAGAACCATCTCGACCGGCATTACCGGCACGGCGCGCCAGGGAACGATTCCGAACAGCGCCAGCAGGATCCGCGAAAATACGTTCACCCGCGCCGCTCCGCCGCGCGCCAGGATCTCGCGACGCGCCCGCGCCATGTGCGGCGCCTCCGGATCATCACCGATCATCTTGAGCGCGAAATAGGCCTTGACGCTGCAGGAGAGCTCGGAAGCACCGGCATAAAACAGCGGCCAGCCACCATCTTCGTTCTGAATGCGTCGCAGGTAACGTCCGATGCGCGCCTCGAGATCCGGATTGATGGTCTCGGCCAGATAGTGTGTCATCAGCACATATTCGGCCGGGATGGTCGCGTCGGCTTCGAGCGGGAAAACCCAGTGGCCGTCTTCCTTTTGCGCCGCCAGCAGAGCGTCGCGCGCGCGCTGCACGGCCAGAGTCACCTCGTCGGACCGGTCTGCCGGGTGCAATGCTCCCTGGGCAGCGGCCTGCTCGAGTAGGTTGATCAGCACACTGTCATTCATCAGTTTCCGTTCTTCCTAGGCTGCAGCCCGAGATTTCAGGATGTGCAACCACAATTTGTTACATTCTATCGCGTCACGCGCTCCTTGGGACCGCTTGCAACCGGCAATTGACTGCACAGTGGCTCCAGAAGCCTCGCAGCCCTAGATAAACCCGTAGCGCAAGATGGTCCCAAGCAGCGCCAGACGGTTCACCCCGACCCTTGCACGCGGCGCCTTATAGCCGCGCTCGCGCAGTCGCCGCAGGATGCTCTGGTAGGCGCCCGCCATGATCCGAGGAGCGCGCACGTAGCGGGCCGGACAGGCGCGCATTATGCGTGTGGATTCGTCGAGATGTTGCTGGGCCACGACGGCCAGCGCCCGGCAGACGAGGTCGATGCGACTGTCGGCGAGCATTGCGACCGGCGTCGAGAGACTGATGCCTGCCGCCGCAAGCTCCTCAGCGGGCAGGTAGAGGCGGCCCTGCGACGCATCCTCGTCGAGATCGCGCAATATGTTGGTCAGTTGCAGTCCGCGTCCGAGGTGATGGGCCAGAGCGACGCCGTGGGCCTCGTCCAGTCCGAAAACCCGAACCGACAGGCGTCCGACCGCGCTCGCCACGCGATCACAAAACAGGTCCAGTTCCTCTCTGGAAGGGGCCACGATGTCGCGTTCCGCGTCCATCTGCATGCCGGCAATGACGGCCAGAAAATCCTCTTCGCACAAACCGAAGGCCGCAATCTGTTGCGCCAGGCCTTTTAGCTCTAACGGCGCCGCACCGCGATAGCAGCGCGCCAGGGCCTCGCGCCAGGCATCCAGCCGGCGCAGTCGCACCGCGCGCTCCTCGCCACCGTCTGCAATGTCGTCGACCGCTCGGCAGAATGCGTAGATCTCGTACATGCCAAGCCGCTGCGCCGCGGGCAGGATACGCATGGCGGTATAGAACGAACTGCCGCGTACCTTGTCTACCGGAACAACTGACAGGTCGGCGATTGCGGGGTCGACTCGTCCCGCGCGAATATCCACGCTAACGCAGCCAGCGCCGCGCCAGGCGCGCCACGCGAGGCACCAGTTGTGGTCGCAGCAAGCGTCGGTCGTAGCCGCTCATGCGCCGCGCATTCTCCTCGAGGCACAGCTCGATCATCTGGCCTGCGCTCAGCTCCACGCCTACGGCCGCCGTGCCGTTCATGGTGAAATTAGCATCCTGCGCGGCCCCCTTCGAATCAATCCCGCGCGCGATGCCGATGCGCTCCCAGACCAGAAACGTCCACACGGCCAATTCCTTGATCGCGAACCAGGGTTTGCGCCACCACGGCAGGTTACTGCGATACCAGGCCGCCCAATTCACGAAAAACAGGATATGGCGTGCCTCTTCCTGGATCACCGGTTCGAAGGTCTCAACCAGCTCAAGCGGAAAATAGCCGGAGCGTCGCGCGACCTCAAAGAGCCCGAAAGCAAAAAAACTGTCGATGCATTCACTGTACCCGGTAACCAGCCAACCCCATTCGGTATCTGTTGGCGCGCCATACTCCGGCTCCGGGGCAAGCGCAATGCCATATGCCTCGACCAGACGCGATAGCACCACCTTGTGACGCGCCTCCTCGGCGCCATCCATCGTCAGCGCCTCGCGCAACAGCGCATCACGCGCGGTCTGTGCGAATGCCGCCACGCGCGCTGAGGCACGCCCTTCGGTCTGGACCGCGATGTCCCATATCGGCAGCCCGGTTACTCGCGCCAGCGCCTCGCGGTCGAGTTTGGGCCACTCGATAACCGCCGGACGATAGGGATTGTGGGTCTGCAGCAGCATGTTGCAAAACATGCGCAGGTGCTCGGGTGAGCCACGTCGAATGGCCCCGGACGCGGGATCCGACCAGTTGCGCATGGCCCAGTCGGCGGCCTCGATGGAAAGTCTGTCTGACATACTTGTGAAGGTAATTGCTGCTCTCACGGACTATTCTAACGCAGCCGCGCGCAGGGCTTGCGGCGCGCTCTCGCCACTCGTGTATCTTTGCGCACCATTGCCCCAGACCGGAGAAATTTGCATGAGCTTGCTCGCGTTCGTGCCCCTGCTAATCTGGATTGTGTTGCTCGGCGCGCACGGTGCTTTCTGGCGCGTCGCACGATCCGAGGCAAGTCCTGAACCCTCGAACTGGCCAGCAGTGATTGCGATCGTGCCGGCGCGCGACGAAGCCGCCGTGATCGATGAGTGCGTAACCAGTCTGCTCGCTCAGGACTATCCGGGCCCATTGCGGGTGATTGTGGTCGACGATCACAGCAGCGACGGCACTGCCGAACGGGCGCGCGCCTGTGCCGCACGCCTCGATGCAAGGCCGCGGCTGACAGTCGTAGCGGCGCGAAGCTTGCCCAGCGGATGGGCGGGCAAAGTCTGGGCGCAGGCCGAAGGCGTCGCCGCTGCCCAATCGCTCGCGGCGTCCAATCAATACTGGTGGCTCACCGATGCCGACATTACCCACGGCAGCTCGGTGCTGCGCGAACTCATTGCCCGGGCCGAGGACGAAAACCGGGAACTCTACTCGCTCATGGTCAGGCTGCGCACGAGCGCCTTTGCCGAACGTGCGCTGATTCCCGCCTTTGTGTTCTTTTTTTCCATGCTCTATCCCTTCGCCTGGGTGAACGATCCGCGCAAGCGCACGGCGGCGGCGGCAGGCGGCTGCATGCTGGTGCGCGTTCGCGCACTTGAATCCATAGGCGGGCTGGCCGCGATCCGCGACGCCCTAATCGACGACTGCGCATTGGCGAGAGCCATCAAGCGCATCGGATCGATCAGACTCGATCTTGCTCTCAATAGCCAATCCATCCGGCCCTATGACAGCTTTTCGAGCATCTGGAACATGATCGCGCGCAGCGCTTTCACCCAACTGCGCTACTCGCCCCTGTTATTGATCCTGACTGTGCTTGGAATGCTCCTGACCTATGTGGCGCCGCCCGGACTACTGCTCGCAGGCGGCGTGCCGGCCCTGGCCGGTGCAATGGCATGGGTCCTGATGAGTATCGCGTTCCTGCCAGTGGTGCGTTATTACCGCCTGAACCCGCTTTGGGCCAGCGCACTGCCGCTCATTGCCCTGTTTTATCTGGGGGCAACGCTCGCCTCGGCCTACCGCTTCTGGCGTGGTCGGGGTGGTCAGTGGAAAGGCCGCAGTCAGGCCCACGCTACCAGTCCAGAGCGCACCGCCCTCAGGTCAGAAGACCGTGGGCCTTGAACCATGCAAGCGCGTCGTCCAGTGCGCTGCCGTAGGGACGCGCGGTGTAACCCAGATCGCGTGCCGCCTTAGCCGAGCTGAAGTACATCTGGTTGCGCGACATGCGCAAACCATCGAGCGTAATGAAGGGTTCCCGCCCGGTCACCAAACCCATCACCTCGGCCAGCGCCGCCAGGGGGTAGAGGGGCCCGCGTGGCAACTTCAGACGAGGGGCCTTGTGCCCCACCCGAGCGGCTATCTCGCCCAGGAGTTGCGCCAATGAGACATTGTCGCCTCCAAGAATATAGCGCTGTCCCACTCGCCCGCGCTCCAGTGCCAGCAGGTGCCCGCGTGCGACATCATCGACGTGCACCAGATTGAGTCCTGTCTCGACGTAGGCCGGCACCTTTCCAAGTGCTGCGTTCAAAATGAGGCGACCCGTTGGGGTTGGTCGCGCGTCGCCCGGCCCGATCGGCGTGGAGGGATTGACGATCACCGCCGGCAATCCCTCTTCCCGAGCAAGCTTTTCGACCAGTCGCTCCGCCAGCACCTTGCTTCGCTTGTAAGCACCGATGGCGGCGGTGGCGGACTCTGGTTGATTCTCGTCGATCGGCTCTTCGGGGCTCGCCCGCGGACTGGCATGCAAAGTGGCAACGCTACTCGTATAAACCACTCGCTCGATTTCGCGTTCGAGCACGCATTGCATGACGACCCGTGTCCCCTCGACGTTGTTGCTGACGATTTCCTCAGGATGCGCAGCCCACAGGCGGTAGTCGGCCGCGACGTGGAACACGTAACGCACGTCTTCGAGGGAGCGATCGACGGCGCGCGCATCGCGCATGTCGCCATCGACCAGTTGCACGTCCAGGTGCTCAAGATTGGTGCGCGCGCTGTGTGGACGCACCAGGGCGCGCACCGCGAATCCGGCCTCAAGCGCAAGGCGCGCGACTGCTGAGCCTACGAAGCCGGATGCCCCGGTGATCAGAACCCGATCACCCATGGCGAGAACCCAAAAGCCAGCCGGCACTTCCCATCCGATTTCCCCAAACCATGTTTCGCAAGCGCTTGTCCAAGATTGGGCAGAAGGATACAGCGGCGCGCCGCACGCGCCTAGCGGCCTGGTCGGCATGCCCAACCTGACGGGGCTAAGGACTGTACGCATCTCCGGTGAAAACAGACACTTGCCTGTAGAATGGAGACCATTCCGCCCCGTGGTGCGTCCTCTCACAAGGTGCATCCGCTTTCAGGAGAAGGTTTTGGCAATTCCACTTTTGCAAAAGCTGATGGTCGGCGCCTATATAGTGCGCCAGCATGTCATCGGCAATAAGCGCTACCCGCTAGCCCTGATGCTAGAGCCGCTGTTCCGCTGCAATCTAGCCTGTGCCGGATGCGGCAAGATCGATTATCCCGATGCAATTCTCAATCAGCGCCTGTCCATCGAGGAGTGCCTCGGCTCGGTCGACGAGTGCGGGGCGCCGGTCGTGTCGATCGCCGGCGGCGAACCCCTTCTCCATCGCGACATGCCGGCTATCGTGCAAGGCATTATCGCGCGCAGGAAGTTCGTCTATCTTTGCACCAATGCGCTTTTGATGGAAAAAAAGCTCGACGATTACAAACCCAGTCCGTTTTTTGTCTGGTCGGTACATCTGGATGGCGACCAGCAGATGCATGACCACTCGGTCTGCCAGGAAGGGGTGTACGATCGCGCCGTCGCAGCGATCGCGGCAGCCAAGGCGCGCGGCTTTCGGGTCAACATCAACTGCACCCTGTTCAACGACGCCCGGCCCGAGCGCGTCGCCCGTTTTTTCGACAGCGTCATGGATATGGGCGTCGACGGCATCACGGTCTCTCCCGGATACGCCTATGAGCGCGCACCGGATCAGCAGCACTTTTTGAACCGGGACAAAACCAAGACCCTGTTTCGCGGGATCCTGGCGCGAGCTGGCGAGGTGCGCAAGTGGTCCTTTAGCCAATCGAGCCTGTTCCTCGACTTTCTGGCCGGCAATCAGACCTATCACTGCACGCCGTGGGGTAATCCGGCGCGTACCGTTTTTGGCTGGCAGCGTCCCTGTTATTTGCTCGGCGAAGGCTATGCCAAGACTTTCAAGGAATTGATGGAATCCACCGACTGGGACAAATACGGCACCGGCAACTACGAGAAATGCGCCGATTGCATGGTCCACAGTGGCTTTGAGGCAACTGCCGTAACCGACACCGTGCTGCATCCGCTCAAGGCCTTCAAGGTCAGTCTCGTGGGCATGCGTACCGAGGGCAAGTTCGCGCCGGACATCCCGCTCGACAAGCAGCGTCCGGCCGAGTACGTGTTCTCCAAGCACGTCGAGATCGCGCTTGCGGACATCAAGCGATCAGGATCCGGTGACAAGGTCGAGCGCGCCGAGACCGTTGCCGCACAGTAAGCCGATCGACAGGCTCGCCTTCAGGCTGCTCGATCGGCCGTACCAGCCATGAACGCCATCATGCTCAATATCATCGGACTAGCTCTCATCGCCAGCGCCAGCAGCTATGCTGTGCTGGCGTGGCTCGCGCGCGCCCGGACCTGGCAGGTGACGAACCCCTTGCCACGACCCGGGGTAACTGTCCTAAAGCCCCTGTGCGGGGCCGATCTTCGTCTCGAAGAGAATCTCGCCGCCTTGTGCATGCAGGATTACCCGGCATTCCAGATTCTGTGTGGCGTGCGCGACAACCAGGACCCCGCTATCGCGATTGTCGAGCGCCTGCGCCAGCGCTATCCGGCCTGTGATCTTCAGCTCATCGCCGATCCGCGTGTCCACGGTAGCAACCTGAAGGTCAGCAATCTGATGAATCTCGAGGCCCACATTCGCCATGATTGGCTGGTGCTGGCCGACAGCGATATTGCTGTAGAGCGCGACTATCTGACGCGCGTAACCGCGCCCCTGGCCGATGAGCGCGTTGGTACGGTTACCTGCCTGTATCGGGGCCGGCCGCGCGGCGGTGTCGTTTCCTTGCTGGCGACGCTGTTCATTGATACCTGGTTTGGGCCGTCCGTTCGGGTGGCCAGCGCCTTTGGCGCCGACGGTTTTGGATTTGGCTCGACCATTGCGCTACGCCGAATCAGTCTTGTTGCGATCGGCGGATTCACAGCGCTGCGTAACCGATTGGCTGACGACTACTGGCTGGCGGCCCTGGTGCAACAGACCGGCTTGAAGGGTGTGCTCTCGGAGGTCGTCGTAACCACCGAGGTCAGTGAAAGCGAGATGCGCGGGGTCTGGCAGCGCGAAGTGCGCTGGATGCGTACCATCCGCTCGCTCAACCGGCCTGGCTTTTCGCTCAGTTTCGTCACCTGTACAGTGCCGGTGCTTGTCATCGGGCTGAGCCTGAGCACCGGCCGCGAAGCGCTGGCATTGGCTGTAATCGGCCTCGTGGCGCGCCTGGCCCTGCACGCACGCGCCTTGCGGGCCAATCCTAATTTGCCGCTGGCAAGCATCTGGCTTATCCCGGTGCGGGACTGCCTGCTGTTGCTTGAGTGGTTCGTAGCCCTGGGTGGCTCAAGCGTA
>CAJCHO010000049.1 GCA_903970145.1 Mycobacteriaceae bacterium
ACGGACTGAGTCCCTGCGGTTCGCAGAAGCTTAAGAAGACCTGCCAATCACACCGCCAGGCCTTCTGGGTGTTTGCGGGGTAGACGTGCTGCGCACGCTGCCACCAGGCGCGCACGCGCTCGGCGGCTCCCGCTTCGACAACCGCGTTGCTCCCAATCCACGGCGCGAGAGATTCAGAGGCCTGAATGTCCTTTTCCATGGATCAGACCTTACCATATAGTCTGTATAAGTACCCTTATATAGGCTTCTAACGGCTTATTCTGCTATGAGTTTGGTGGTGTATTGCATTTCGGAGCTTTTTCTCGTCGTGAAAGCCTCTCCGATCTCTTCACGTGCAAACGCCGTAGCTTTGCCTAGGCCGCCCGCTCGCTTGCACGCGCTGCCGTCCACGTTCGCTTTGCATCGGCTATCGATGCTCTTGAAGCAGCAGCATGAGGATGAATCTGAGAGTGCACATGGGAGGGGCTGGTTAATCAGCCGGCGGTGAGCTGCGGTCAAGCCTCGAGATGCTGCAGTGCGTGCAGTCGACACATAATTCCAGGAAGGGGGATCCAAGTATGCGTTTAAAGCTCGCTTTTTCGTGTCTAGTAGCTAGCGCAATTGCCTAGTCGGGATGTGCGACGATCGTCCACAACGGACCAAGGTGCGTACAGGTTTCCTCAACGCCTGTGGGTGCACATGTATCCATCTTCGATCGAAATGAACGATTGGTGGAAACGAATACCACTGCATTTATCGCGCAGCTATCCAGCGGCGTAGGCTATTTCAAGAGTCAGGAATATCGGCTGTTTTTTGAATTGCCAGGTTACCAATCCGTCAATGTGAACTTGGAATCAAAGGTGAGCGGCCGGTATTGGGGGAATCTGGTACTGGGCGGTCTGATCGGCATGCTCATCGTCGATCCTCTGACCGGGGCGATGTACAACCTGACTCCGGAGCAAATCCAGCAACCGTTGACTCCAACCCAAGCCCAGCTTATCCGCACAGGGCAGGGCCTGATGGTCGTCCTCACCTCCGATCTGACAGCGGACGAGAGACAATCAATGGTTCGCATCAACTGAAGAATCTCGACGCGCGTGCGGCGGGATAAATTGCGGCAATGAGTGAGCGGCTTGGAAGCCGTTCTTGGCGAAACCCCTGGCCTATCGTGCTGTGCGAGTCCCGACGAACAGGAGCTCTGCGCTTGGAGCAGACAGCTCCTGCGTGGGGTACCGGCATTCTTTGTTATCCGCAGTAGCGCGGGGCCGCTGTGTACCAGAGAAGGCACAACGGTCCACGCTGTAAGACCCTTTCCATCTGCCGTATCATCAAGAGATGAAATCTTCGCCCGCTTACGGGACCACACGCCAGCGCCAGGCGAGCGTGTCGTACCTGGAGATCGAGCGGGCGGCACTCGAGGTGCTCGCCAGTGGACGGCGGCCTTCGATTGAAATCCTCCGTAAGCACCTTGGCAAGGGATCCCCGGCGACTATTCTTGAAGCGCTTCGACGCTTTTGGAAGGAGCTCGGCGTGCGCGCCGCGGGTGACTCGGCGGCCTTGACTCGGCTCCCGGTCGAAATTGCGGAATTTGCCGATGGTCTTTGGCAGAGAGCCCTCGCGCTCGCGGCTCAGGCCGCTAAGCAGGAGGACAATGCGGCACGCCAGCGGCTGCAGCAGCTACAGCTTGAGAACGAGGTCCGCGCCCAATCGGCGACGCTGCGAGAACGTGAGTGGGATACTCATATGCGCGAGCGCGAAGCTGCGTTTACTGAACTTCGCCAGCAGCTCTCGATGGTGCTCAATGAGCTCGCCGCCGATCGGGCCACCATGCGCGCGCAAGTCGCGAGGATCACCGAACTCAGTAGCCAGCTGGAGGCCTGCCGGCAGCAACTCGGCGCATCCTTCTCGCGTGTCATAACCCGGCATCGAAAGCTGGTGGCATCCCACACCCGATCCGCCAAACCGGATCGATCACCCACGCGTCGTGCTAAATTGGCGCGAGGACGTGGTTCTACAGTCAAGCGTAAGCGAAAGTCGCGCTAAAGACTGGCGGCCTTTGTCGGCCAGGGTGCTGGACACATAATAAAGATGGACACCACCGCCCAGATACAGCGCAGTGCCGGCCCGCACTGGCCTCAACAACTGGCGCTAACCTTGACTTCCCGCGGCAGCCTTCGGATTCAGTGCCGCGACCGCACCTGGCTGTTAAACAATCTGGGACTGGTATTTCCAGACGAATGGTGCGATGCCTCGGACGACCGTTAGTCATTGTTTTTGTTCGCGCAGCAGGCTAATTTCATCCAGGTCTGTTACAACACTAACCAACAGGCCTTTAAGACAATCAGGTGCGGGCCGGGGGCTACCGGCCAGCACCACTTCGGCTACCGGGTTTACACTGGGTAGCAGCCACAAGGAGTGATCATGAGCAAGAAATCAGCGCCTGATCGCGACGCCCTCAAGCGTCGCCAGGCCGCGCCCCTCATTACGCCGACCGATCTGCCGCATCCGGCCACCCGCGATATTGCAGCCGGCATGAACGCGATACTCGCTGACGTGTTCGCGCTGTATCTGAAGACCAAGAACTTTCATTGGCACATGAGCGGTCCGCATTTCCGCGACTATCACCTGTTGCTCGATGAGCAGGCCGATCAGATATACGCAATGGCCGATCCAATCGCCGAGCGGGTCCGCAAGCTCGGGGGTTCGACGCTCCGCTCGATCGGGCACATCGCGCGCACCCAGCGCATCAAGGACAACGACGCCGAGTTCGTTGAGCCGCTGGACATGCTGGCAGAGCTTCGCGAAGACAACCAGCAACTGGCGGCGCGGCTTCGCGAGGTCCATAACGTCGTGGATGAATACCGCGACATTGCCACGGCCAGCCTGATTGAAGTCTGGATCGATGAGACCGAGCGGCGCACCTGGTTCCTGTTTGAGTCGAGCCGCCGCGGGGATGGGACCGGGCACTAGAGCGAACCTTAGGTAACAGGATGTCTGAGCAGGTCGCTTCGATCATCGCACCCGGCACGTCTGCGCCGGATTTTGCGCTGCCCTCGACGCCTGATCAGACGATCAGGCTCTCGGACTTTCGCGGCCATCCGGTCGTGCTGGTGTTTTATCCGGCCGACTGGAGTCCCGTGTGTGGCGATCAGGTCGCACTCTATAACGAACTGCGCGGTGAGTTTCAGGCCTATGGCGCACAGCTGCTGGGCATCTCGGTCGATGGGGCCTGGTGTCACGCGGCGTTTGCCGGGGCGCGCAAGCTGCACTTCCCGCTGCTGGCGGACTTCGAACCCAAGGGCGCTGTGGCTCGCCAGTACGGTGCCTATGAGGAAGCCGGCGGTTTCTGCAAGCGCGCCCTGGTCGTCATCGACGCGCAAGGGATCGTGCGCTGGAGCTATGTGTCCCCGATCGGCGTGAACCCGGGCGCCGATGGCATCCTCGCAGCACTCGAAGCACTTCCTAAACCGGGACACCCCAAGCCATGAGTCATCTGACCCCGGTGGTGAGCGCTGCGGACCATCATCAGGGGGGCGCGCTCGATTGCGGCCTGGTGCTGGTTGAATACGGGGACTTCGAATGCCCTTATTGCGGCCAGGCGTATCCCGAAGTGAAGGCTGTACAGAGGGAGCTTGGCTCGAAGCTGTGCCTGGTGTTCCGTCATTTTCCTCTCAAGGAAGCGCATCCGCATGCCGAGCGCGCAGCCGAGTTCGCGGAGGCGGCGGCGACCGTCGGGCGATTTTGGGAAATGCACGACTGGCTCTATGAGCACCAGGATGATCTGGAAGAGCCAAGTCTTGTAAAGGCCGCGCGGCACCTGGGCCTGGACAAGAAACTCATCGAGGCGACCTTGGAGGGAGACTATGCGGGCGCGGTGGCGCAGAGTTTCCGGGGCGGTATCCGGAGCGGTGTCAATGGCACGCCCTGCTTTTTCATAAACGGCACGCGCCATGATGGCCCGTGGGACGCTGCCTCACTGCTCAGGGCATTGGGCCGTACCTGATCGCTTCGTCGCAAAGGACCTGCGCGCGCCAGTACGGCCTCTTCATTAAGGGGGCCGGCCTCGGGTTCATCAGGATACGTTCACTTCCCGGCGGGGGAACACGATGAACAAGAACCCAGATCCAGCTGATCCGATTACCTCGGAGCTGAGCTTCGAAGACGGCGCGGCAGAATCCCCGACGCGCCTGGTGCGGCAAATCCTCAAGCGCCGCGCGCCGACCAGCAGCCCTTCCCACGCCGCCGGCGATGATACCTCTGCGACTGTCACCGTCATGCTGCGCGTGCAGCCCCCGCCGCGCGCGCTGCTGGTGGTGGATGAGGAGTATCGCAATCGACTGCGCGTCGCGCTCGAGGATTCCGGGTTCGAAGTGTTCCTGTGCAGTTCGCGGGATCAGGCACTGGAGGCGATGGCCGGCGGCCACCATCCGCTGGTCGTCACGGAGAAGCTCGAACTCGTGCAGCGCCTGCGCGAACTGAAGCTGTCGCGCCTCCTGCAAATTATCCTGATCGGCGATGGCACGGACTGGCGAGCCGATAACGCGCTGCGTGCCGGGGTGGATGAGTATCTGGATGCCGCTGCCTCAGACGCGCTGCTGCAGGCGCGCTTTGGCTCGGCACGACGCACCAGCGATCTCGAATCCGCGTTGCGCACCGCCCTGGTAGAGAATCGGCGCCTCGCCACGGTCGATGAACTCACGGGTGTCGCCAACCGGCGCTTTTATGCCACGCATTACCCGCGCGAGATTGCGCGCGCCGCGCGCTTTGGTCACCCCATCTCGGTGATCATGTGTGATATCGATCATTTCAAGCAGATCAATGACAAGTATGGCCACCCGGCAGGCGATGACGTGCTGCGCCAGTGCGCGCAACGTATGCAGAAATGCTTGCGCCGCGGCACCGACTGGATTGCGCGTCTAGGCGGCGAGGAGTTCGCGATCGTCCTGTCAGAGACGAATCTCGACAAGGCGGTGTCGTTGTGCCGCCGGGTCCGTGAAGCGGTCGCCAATCAGCCCTTCGCCACTGGCAAGATACGCGTGCAGGTCACGGCAAGTTTTGGCGTCGCCGGCATCGATAGCGTGCCACGCAAAGCCAAGGGCTTGGCTGAGCGCCTGATGAGCGTTGCGGACCGTGCGCTGTACCGGTGCAAAGAGGCGGGTCGTGATCGCATTGC
>CAJCHO010000050.1 GCA_903970145.1 Mycobacteriaceae bacterium
GGCAGCGCCGCCGACACACCGAGGGTGGTCACCGCCGTACCGAGATTGGCACTCGAGAAAGCGACATGTCGGATATCCAGCGGCAAGCCGGTCAACGCGTTGAGCGCTCCGGCCACGCCGAGGTAGTAACCAAAGAACAGATTGCCGAGGATCGCGCCATAATTCTCGTCGAGTCGTGCCGCCAATCGTTCTACGCGCGCGGAGCCCAGCCACGACACCAGGCGTGGTGCGTGCGCAACGCGCGCTGCGAGATCGCGATAGCGTGCCTGGTTGTCAAAGTATCCGGATACCAGTCCCGATAGAAACAAACCAAGGCCGGCGATCGCGGCATACCAGAGTGCCGCCCCGCGCAGCGGGTTGAGTTCGGCAAGCATGGTCTGCAGTTTCGCGGGCGGCGCAAGCGGCGCACCGGGTAGTGCTGCCCAGACTAGCGCGATTGCGCAGGCGATCGGCAGCGCCAGGCAGACATTCCCAAGCACGGCAACCCATTGGGTGCGTATCACGTTCTGGGCGAGATCGACCAGACGATCCAGTTCACGCGGATGCGCTTCCTCAAGGGTGTCGGCGATCGCCGCGGCCGTCATGGCCGGCTGCTTGGTCGCGACCGTACCGCCAAGCAGGTAGATCACGACAAAGCCGAGGGCATAGTTGGTACCAAAGGCGATTCCCTCGGTAAGCGGCGGCAGGTGTAACAGGCCAATACGCAATTTAATGAGTGCCATGAATGCGATGACCACCCCACCGAGCGCGGCACTGCGGGCCATCGCCCACCATTGAGTCCGATCGTCCGCGATGTAGTGCTCGCCGTGACGGCTCGCGTGATCGGTCACCTTGCGCGCGAGCAGACTTACGTTTTCCCCGACGAATAAACCCAGATGGTGGCGCGCCTGCTCGGCGGCGAGAAGCGTCTTCATCAATTGTGGTGCGCGCAAAAGTTGTTGCGCGCCAGCGCTCATCGAGAGCAACTGACGCAAACGATCGATCATCTGCTGCAAACGCGCCATCAGATAGGTCAGGCGCACACTCACGCCGTGTTCCATCACCGCCTGGTGGACGCGATCGACGGCCAGAGCACATTGATCGAGCAGCTGCCCCAGCGCCGCCGCCTCATCGAGCGTGAAATCGCGCCGCGCAGCGGCAACTTCACCGATCAGAGGTACCAGCGCGGCGTTCTGTTCGAGCAGCGGTGACAGACCATGCTCGAGCGTCGGGTCAGCGTCGAGTATTTCGCGATCGAGTCCGACACCGGCGATGCGATAGGAGAGCGCGCGCATGGCCTCGATGAGATTGGCTCGGGCCTTTTGTTCGGATTCCTGCGGCCAGCCCGAGTCCAGGCCAAGCACGCGCGCGAGCTCGATCCACTCTGCATCCGGCAAGCCGGCGACCCATAGATGATCGGCGCGATGCGAAAAGATGAGGCGCAGATTGTTACGCAAGGCACCGTCGCGCGGCGCCGGCGGCAACAGACTCTCGCTTAGGCGCTGTACGAATTCGAGCCAGAAACCGAGCGCCGAGCGCACGCCCGTCTCGGCGTAGAAGGCCCACTGGTCGGGAACGGCGAGCAGTTCGGCCAGCGCACGACCGATCAGGTGAGCCTGCTCGGGATCGGCGCGCAGGCGATCGATCTCGCGCTCAAGCTTGTGCCGAGCGAGGGCGATGTCTCCGATCGGCGTGGGTCGAATTCGATCGACCAAAGCCTTGACGAGCGCGAGCGAAGAACGGATGCTTTGCATCGAATATCTGAGAGTTCGTGCCGTAAGCTAGGCTATCATTGCGCATAGTTTAAGGGACGAAAAATGCACGGCCACCCAAAATCCCCGCTGCACAATATCGTCCTGCCACCAGTCGCGGCGCTGATTCTCGCCTTTGCCTGGGGCCGACCGATCGAATCCTGGTTGCTCGCCCTGGTCGGGCTGGCGGTGATCGGCGCGGTGCTGGTCGCCGTGCATCACGCCGAAGTCATCGCACATCGCCTGGGTGAACCCTTCGGGACGCTGATTCTGGCACTCGCCGTGACCGTCATCGAGGTGGCATTGATCATCTCGGTCATGCTTTCGGGCGATCCATCAGCCAGCACTCTGGCCAGTCACACAGTATTTGCCGCCATCATGATCGTGTGCAACGGCGTGGTCGGGGTGTGCCTGCTCATGGGAAGCCTCAAGCACCACGTGGTGGCCTTCCGGATTGAAGGCACGAGCCCGGCCCTGTCGGTACTTGCCGCCCTCGCGGGACTCACGCTCATTCTGCCCGACTACACGACGAGCACTCCGGGACCGACCTACGCTGCTTCGCAGCTGGTGTTCGCTGGCGTCATGTCGCTGCTGCTGTACGCGACTTTCGTGTTCGTGCAGACCGTTCGGCATCGCGATTACTTCCTGCCGATCGAGACCGCGTCGGTCGATCCCGAGTCACACGCCGCACCACCTTCGAAAGCCGCGACTGCAAAAAGCGCTGTCTTGCTTTTGATCTGCCTCATCGACGTAGTCGGTCTCGCGAAGACCTTGTCGCCCTCGATCCAGAACGCGGTAACCGCGATGAACGCCCCCGATTCGGTGGTCGGCATCGCCATTGCGCTCCTGGTACTCCTGCCCGAGACGGTCGCAGCGCTGCAGGCGGCGCTGCGCAATCGCATGCAAACCAGCTTGAACCTCGCGCTGGGATCGGTTCTTGCGACTATCGGCTTGACCATCCCGTCGGTCGCGGCCATCTCGCTCATGATCCACATGCCGCTCGCCCTGGGCATCGGTGCGCTCGACACCTCCTTGCTCGTCGTGACCCTGATCGTCAGTACCACGACGCTTGCCAGCGGGCGGGCGACAATGCTGCAAGGCGCCGTGCATCTGGTGCTGTTCATGGCCTTCCTGTTCCTCTCGGTCGTACCGTGAGGCCGCGCGGACAGACCGCATCCCCACTTTTCAAGCGCGGCCTGGTTTGCGAGAATTGTCCTTATCTGGTGATGCAGCCCTGTAAATCGAGCTCGCGGTGGATGTAATACCCTTGTGGGTGCAAGCCCTGCTCTTGATCGCACTGTTATCGCTCTCGGCGTTTTTTTCGATCGCCGAGACCAGTCTGATGGCGATCAATCGCTATCGACTCAAGGCGCTCGCGCGCTCCGGTCATCGCGGCGCCCAGATGGCCAGCCAAATGCTCGCGCGCACCGACCGCACCCTTGGCATGATCCTGATCGGGAACAACCTCATCAACGCGGCCGCCTCGGCACTGGTGACGGCAGTCGCGATCGCCCATTTCGGCAACAATCAGACGGTGCTGTTCGTGGCGACCTCCGGGATCGCCTTTAGCATCATCGTCTTCTCGGAGATCACGCCCAAGGTAATCGGTGCGACCTATCCCGAGCGCATCGCCCTCGTGATCGTCTATCCCTTAAGGATGCTCGCGGTGCTGTTCCGTCCGGCGGTCTGGTTCGTGAACCTGTTCACCGGGGCAATCCTGCGGCTCTTGCGCATCTCGTCGGCCAACGGCGACCAGGCACAACGATTGTCTCCCCAGGAACTACGCGCCCTGGTGCTCGAGAGTGCCCATTTCATCCCCAAAAAGCACACCAGCATTCTCTTGAACCTGTTCGACCTGGAGAGCATCACGGTCTCGGACGTGATGACGCCCCGTCCGCAAATCGAGGCGCTTGATCTTGAGGATGCGATCGAGGTCATCACCGAACGGCTGACCACGAGCTATCACAACAAGCTGCCGGTGTTCGAGGGTGAAATAAACAACATTCAGGGCATCCTGCAGGTCAGAAAGTGCCTGGCCATCCTCTCCGACGGCCCGCTCACCCACGAGGCGCTGCGAGCGGCGCTGACCGATGCCTATTTCATCCCGGAAGGCACCTCGGTTACCCAACAGTTGCAGTACTTCCAGGAGCAGCGGCATCGCATTGGTCTGGTGGTCGACGAATACGGCGAAATCCAGGGTCTGGTCACGCTCGAAGACATTGTCGAAGAACTCGTGGGTGATTTTGCCAGTTCGATTCCGCGCGCCGATCACGGTTCGCTGAACTGGGACGAAAAAGGCGAGGCGGTGGTCGATGGCGGCCTGCCGCTGCGCGAAATCAATCGCAAACTCGGCCTTTCGCTGCCGCTCTCGGGACCCAATACCCTCAATGGCCTGATTCTCGAGGAACTTCAGGAGATTCCCGACTCCGCGGTTGCCTTGCGTCTGGGCAATTGTGTCATCGAAATCGTTCAGGTCCAGAACCAGGCGGTCAAGACCGCTCGCCTGACCCGCTTAAAGGTCTCCTGAGCGCAACAAACGGGCCGGCCTGACAGTTAGGCTGTTGTCCAAAAAGCTTTACAAAGCAATGTCCTATCGGCATTATCCGAGGGTATTTCTTAATATTACTCGCGCTCCGGGCGCTGGTCCCGGGCACACAATCTGCTAGTCTCCAGAGCATATGGCAGCTGCAACTAATAATTCCCCAACGTCCGCCTCGGCGATTTCCGGCCTGGGCCGGGCGCTCGTGCAAAACGGAAAGCTCAAGTCCGAGCAGGCCGACGCCATCGCCAAATCGGCCACCGCCAGCCACACGTCGTTTATCGACCAGCTTGTCGCCAGCCGCGTCATGACCGCGCGCGAACTGGCCCATAACGCAGCCCAGATCTTTGGCTTGCCGCTGCTTGACCTCGGGGCCTACGACGCCTCGCTGATGCAGCATGAGCTGGTAGACAAGAAGCTGATCCAGACCCTGCGCGTGGTCGGGCTGCACAAGCGCGGCAACAAGTTGACCGTCGCAGTATCAGATCCAACCAACTTTCAGGCAATCGACCAGGTCAAGTTCCAGACGCAGATGCTGGTCGAGCCGGTGGTCGTCGAGCACGACAAGCTGCTCGCCCTGACCGAAAAGCTTGGCCAGACGACCGAGCAGTCGCTGACCGAACTCGCTGGCGAA